>NZ_PYIA01000129.1:2500-5972 GCF_013265645.1 Sphingopyxis sp. BSNA05
GACAAAAGTTTCCTGCAGGTTCCGATCTGCAGGCAAGCGAGGCTTCGGCCTCTATTTGACATTGTGAATGGGTTTTTTAATCGATGCCGTGGCAATTTTGCGGTTTCGGTTCGGCGGTTTTCCGCTGGATTGAAGCAACATAATTGGCACAAGTATTCAAATTATTTGAATTACTAAAGGCTGAGTAATTAATTGTCCGCATCATACAGGCAAGGCCGAATTGGTCATCTGAAGCGCTTTTTTATGCAAGGAGCGTGGGAGGATTGTTCCAATCTTGTTGTTGGTGGTGTGGATTCTCAAGCGTGAGGTAAGAGCATTTGGTGGATGCCTTGGCACATACAGGCGATGAAGGACGTGGCACGCTGCGATAAGCGTTGGGGAGATGTGAGCAATCTTTGATCCAGCGATTTCCGAATGGGGGAACCCATCCTCACCATTTACTTTTGTTTTGAAGCACTTCAGGTTTTCCTGGGGTCTGACAAGGTGAGAGTAAATGGGGAAGGATATTACCGAGTTGAATAAAATAGACTTGGTGAAGCGAACCCGGCGAACTGAAACATCTCAGTAACCGGAGGAAAAGACATCAACCGAGATTCCGTTAGTAGTGGCGAGCGAACGCGGACCAGGCCAGTGCCTTGTTGTAAATTAGCAGAACATTCTGGAAAGTTTGACCATAGTGGGTGACAGTCCCGTATGCGAAAATGATCAACAAGGACTCGAGTAGGGCGGAACACGTGAAATTCTGTCTGAACATGGGGGGACCACCCTCCAAGCCTAAATACTCGTATGTGACCGATAGTGAACAAGTACCGTGAGGGAAAGGTGAAAAGCACCCCGATTAGGGGAGTGAAATAGTACCTGAAACCGAATGCTTACAAGCAGTGGGAGCCCCCTTGTGGGGTGACCGCGTACCTCTTGCATAATGGGTCAGTGACTTAATCTATCTAGCAAGCTTAAGCCGTTAGGTGTAGGCGCAGCGAAAGCGAGTCTGAATAGGGCGACTGAGTTAGATGGATTAGACCCGAAACCCGGCGATCTAGGCATGACCAGGTTGAAGGTGCGGTAACACGCACTGGAGGACCGAACCATTTAATGTTGAAAAATTATTGGATGAGTTGTGTTTAGGGGTGAAAGGCCAATCAAGCCGGGAAATAGCTGGTTCTCCGCGAAAACTATTGAGGTAGTGCCTCGGATGTTTTCCTATGGGGGTAGAGCACTGGATGGGCTAGGGGGTCGCGAGACCTACCAAACCTAACCAAACTCCGAATACCATAGAGACAAGTCCGGGAGACAGACGGCGGGTGCTAAGGTCCGTCGTCAAAAGGGAAACAGCCCTAACCTACAGCTAAGGTCCCCAAGTCATATCTAAGTGGGAAAGCATGTGGGAATCCCAAAACAACCAGGAGGTTGGCTTAGAAGCAGCCATCCTTTAAAGAAAGCGTAACAGCTCACTGGTCTAAATAAGGGTTCCTGCGGCGAAGATGTAACGGGGCTAAAGATATGCACCGAAGCTTAGGGTTCAGAATTTATTCTGAGCGGTAGCGGAGCGTTCCGTAAGCGGATGAAGCCGAAGGGTAACCGACGGTGGACGTATCGGAAGTGCGAATGCTGACATGAGTAGCGACAAACAGTGTGAGATGCACTGTCGCCGAAAGCCCAAGGGTTCCTGCTTAAAGCTAATCTGAGCAGGGTGAGTCGGCCCCTAAGACGAGCCCGAAGGGGGTAGTCGATGGGAACACGGTTAATATTCCGTGACCTGGTGGAATGTGACGGATCTCGTGTGTTGTCTGATCTTATTGGATTGATCAGGCTTCGAAGAGGTTCCAGGAAATAGCTCCACCATATAGACCGTACCCTAAACCGACACAGGTGGGCAGGTAGAGTATACCAAGGCGCTTGAGAGAAGTATCCTGAAGGAACTCGGCAAATTACCTCCGTAACTTCGGGAGAAGGAGGCCCTGTCAGAAGGCAACTTTTGGCAGGGGGCACAAGCTGGGGGGTAGCGACTGTTTAGCAAAAACACAGGACTCTGCTAAGTCGGCTTCAAGACGACGTATAGGGTCTGACGCCTGCCCGGTGCTCGAAGGTTAAGAGGAGGAGTGCAAGCTCTGAATTGAAGCCCGAGTAAACGGCGGCCGTAACTATAACGGTCCTAAGGTAGCGAAATTCCTTGTCGGGTAAGTTCCGACCTGCACGAATGGCGTAACGACTTCCCCACTGTCTCCAGGATATGCTCAGCGAAATTGAATTCTCCGTGAAGATGCGGAGTACCCGCGGTTAGACGGAAAGACCCCGTGCACCTTTACTGCAGCTTCAGAGTGGCATTAGGAAAGAATTGTGTAGAATAGGTGGGAGGCTTTGAAACTTGGGCGCCAGTCCGAGTGGAGCCATAATGTGAAATACCACCCTATTGTTTTCTGGTGTCTAACCTAGATCCGTTATCCGGATCAGGGACTCTGTGGCGGGTAGTTTGACTGGGGCGGTCGCTCCTAAAGAGTAACGGAGGCGCGCGATGGTTGGCTCAGGACGGTTGGAAACCGTCTGTTAGAGTGCAATGGCATAAGCCAGCCTGACTGCGAGACTGACAAGTCGAGCAGAGACGAAAGTCGGTCATAGTGATCCGGTGGTCCCTCGTGGAAGGGCCATCGCTCAACGGATAAAAGGTACGCCGGGGATAACAGGCTGATGATTCCCAAGAGCTCATATCGACGGAATCGTTTGGCACCTCGATGTCGGCTCATCACATCCTGGGGCTGGAGCAGGTCCCAAGGGTTTGGCTGTTCGCCAATTAAAGTGGTACGTGAGCTGGGTTCAGAACGTCGCGAGACAGTTTGGTCCCTATCTGCCGTGGGCGTCGATAATTGAGAGGAGTTGACCCTAGTACGAGAGGACCGGGTTGAACATACCTCTGGTGTACCAGTCATGCCGCCAGGCGTGCTGCTGGGTAGCTATGTATGGACGGGATAACCGCTGAAAGCATCTAAGCGGGAAGCCTCCCTCGAGATAAGTTATCATAGAGTCGTGGAAGACCACCACGTTGATAGGCTGGGTGTGGAAGTGCGGTAACGCATGAAGCTAACCAGTCCTAATTACTCAATTCGCGCTTGTAGAATCCCGCCATCAACAACAATGTTGGAAAGCATCGTTGTCTGATTGAACGGACAATTAAGCTCGGCCCATGGTCAATATGCACGGTATCAAAACTGTGCATCATCTTGCCACATCGATTAAAAGACCCGTGATTACAGCTTATGCGCCTGCTTCATTGCTTGGTGGCCATAGCGCCTGTGCCCCACCCGATCCCATCTCGAACTCGGCCGTGAAACCAGGTTGCGCCGATGGTACTTTGTCTCAAGGCATGGAAGAGTAGGACGTCGCCAGGCATTGCAGCAGGCGCATGAACAGTAGTCACGCGGAAATAACCCATTCACCTTTTCAAAAGCGGCCTGTCCCTCATAGGGCCGGCCGCTTT
>NZ_PYIA01000130.1:0-886 GCF_013265645.1 Sphingopyxis sp. BSNA05
GCCGAGTGGCGAATAGCTGGTTACGCCGTAAAACAATTGTACCAGTCTTTTGCCAGCCTGCAATTCTGCCTGGACATGGCTCCATTCGGCAGATTGCTGGGCGAGCTTGGGCAGAAACCGCGCGCTTTTGGATTGGCTGAGGCTGGTTGTGCGCATAAACTTGAAACCGGCTTTTGCCGAAGCGCCCTCGCGGTCGGGATAAACCAGACAAAGCATGGTCGCAGCCGGGCAGGGGAAGCGCAATTTGTCGGTGAACATGTCGCCGATTAGCCGCGCGCATTCCCACGGCGCCCATCGTTCGGGCATTTGCCGAACACCAAAATGCCGGATGTCAAAGGCATCGGGATAAATAGCGCCGATCTCCGGCGTGCCATCAGCGCTGCGCCCGATTTCCCGGAACCGTTCGGTGCGCAGGATCATCCGGTCATCTTCAACTTCGAGTTCAATATCACGGCGGATAGCTTGGCTGGCAATGTCGTCGAGCGGATTATATTCGGTGCGGTCTTCTTGCGGTGCCGTCGTAGGAGAGGTCAGATCATCAACGAGCGCGATAAGTTCCTGCGGTTCCATTTCATTTGCATCAATGCCAAGCGAGGTCAGCACGCCGATCAGTCCCTCGCGGCACTGCGCGAGTTCATTGTCGTCAACATTTGCGGTGTCTGGAACGCCCAGAGAGATAACCAGATTATGGCAGCGGGCATGAAACGGCGCATGGGCAGACCCGCTTTCCCAGACCAGATCATAAAGCCTTTTTGATCTATGGCGCGCCATTGCCTCATATACGCCGCCCTGCGCATAACGTTTGGCAAACCAGGGGGCGACGACCCGGCCAATGCGCGGGCTGGCAAAATGTAATATCTGCAGACACGCGCCTTCGGGCATGCCT
>NZ_PYIA01000131.1:0-8299 GCF_013265645.1 Sphingopyxis sp. BSNA05
GGCTCCGGAGGAGCCGACGAGCAGGCCGCCAGTACCAGCACAGCCAGGGAAAGAAAGAGCGGGGATGAAATGATTCTCATGGTAAAGGAATATGGCCAAAAGCGTGACGCTAGGCTAGTCCTGATTTCCCATGAGCCAGTCCGATCCCAAAGTCGCCAAGCAGCGCGTTGACCAGATATTGACGGATCGCGGCCTCGCCGAAAGCCGCGCCAAGGCGCAAGCCTATATCATGGCCGGTCTGGTGACGGTGAATGGCAAGAAAATCGACAAGCCGGGACAAAAGATAGCCGGTGATGCGGCGATTATAGTCAAGGGCAAGGACCATCCGTGGGTTTCGCGTGGCGGCATCAAGCTGGATCACGCCCTGCGGCATTTTGGCGTTGATGTGACGGGTATGACCGCGATGGACGTCGGCAGCAGCACCGGTGGTTTTACCGACGTCCTGCTCACTGCTGGAGCGAAAAAGGTTTACGCTGTGGACAGCGGCACCAACCAGCTGGCGTGGAAGCTGCGGCAGGACGACCGGGTTGTGGTCCATGAACAAACCAGCGCCCGGGTTCTCACCGACCAGCATATCCCGGAAAAAGTCGATATCATCGTGTGCGATGCGAGTTTTATTTCACTGGTCAAAGTGCTTGAGCGACCGCTCGAATTTGCCGGCGATAAGGCGATTCTGATGGCGCTGATAAAGCCGCAATTCGAGGCAGAGCGCCAGGATGTCGGCAAGGGTGGCGTCGTTCGCGACGAAGCGGTCCGGTTGGCGACCTGCGATAAAGTGAGGGACTGGCTGATTGCGTCGGGCTGGGACATTCTCGGGATTACCGAAAGCCCGATCACTGGCCCCAAGGGCAATGTAGAGTTTCTTATCGGGGCAACAAAATAGGAAGCGGGCTGTTTTTGCCGGCCTTTTGGAACCGCACCGCTTGTTATTGGTACTGTTTCTTTCTAGCTGAAAGATTATGGCCATTACAACAGAACCCGCTCTACTCCCGACCGTCCCGCATATCGGGGCTGCTTTTCAACGCTTGATCACCGATTCTTCCGACTGGCTGGCCAACAATTATGTGGAACTTATCATCGCGGTTGCCATCGGCACCGGGATTTTCTTTCTGCTCGGCGCGATCAAGCGCTTCGCCGCCCGTTACGTCCGCAACAATGTCGGCCTGACCGGCTATCGCACCATCATCGTCAAGGCGATTGCCCGCACCAGCAAGATATTCATGCTGATGGTCTCCGCCCAGCTCGTGGTCAGCTTTGCCAACGCGCCCTCCAGCGTTGACCGCATCGTGCAGGTGCTTTTCACCATCGCTGCCGTGGTCCAGACGGCCATCTGGCTCCGCGAGATCATCCTTGGGCTGATCATTCGCCGGACGTCGCAGGATCCCGACCAGCATGAAACGCTGCACAGCGCGATGACCCTGATCCGCATATTGGTGACCTTCGTGCTGTTCGCCATCGCCACCATCATGATTCTCGACAATCTCGGGATCAATGTCACGGGCCTGATTGCCGGTCTCGGGGTCGGTGGTATCGCCATCGGTCTTGCGGCGCAGGGGATTTTCTCCGATCTCTTCGCCGCACTGTCGATCATCTTCGACAAGCCGTTTCGCGCCGGTGATACAATCACCTATGGCACGACGACGGGAACCATCGAAAAATCGGTCTGAAAAGCACGCGCTTGCGCTCGATCATGGGGGAAGAGGTGATCATCTCGAACACCAATCTGCTCGACATGGAAATCACCAATCTGACGCGGCTGGCGCGGCGGCGCACCCGTTACGGAATCGGCGTCATCTATCAGACAAAGCCCGATGATGCGCGGCGTATTCCAGGTTTGCTAAAGGAAATTGTCGAATCCCACGATGCGAACTTCATCCGTTCGGGCTTTATCGGATTTGGCGACAGTTCGATCGACTTCCAGCTCGATTTCGATATCATGAGCAGCGATTATGAAGTGGTCTTCGAGGGCCGGCACCGTATTGGTTTGGCGATTCTGCAACGTTTCAACGAGGAAGGTCTGGAATTTGCTTATCCGACCCAGACCACGTTCACCGCAGCCCCTGATGGTGAGATGATTTTGCCATATCCGGAGGGCGGCTTCCCGGTGACGGTCACCAACGACTAGCGTTCCGTAACGGCAGCGCCGGGCTGAAAAAATCCCTTGTTAATTGGCCGATTAACGGGGACAATGCGCTCAAAATTCGACTCCGATCTAAACTATAAAGGAATTGCACAATGCGTGACGCAGTCATCGTTTCCACCGCCCGTACCCCCATTGGGCGCGCCTATAAGGGTGCTTTCAACACCACCACCGGTGCCACACTCGGCCATTATTCCGCAAAAGCGGCCGTCGAAAGAGCGGGCATCGATCCCGGCACAATCGACGATGTCGTCTGGGGCAGCGCGTTGCAGCAGGGTTCTCAGGGCGGAAACCTCGCTCGCCAGGTTGCATTGCGTGCCGGCTTCCCGATCAAAGTGCCAGGCATGACGATCGACCGCCAATGTTCTTCTGGCCTGATGGCGATTGCCACAGCGTCCAAGCAAGTCACGCTGGACATGATGGATGTGGTTGTCGGCGGCGGACAGGATTCGATCTCGACCGTCCAGACACCGGAAATGCGGGTCCAGCCGGACCGTGAACTGCTGAAGATGCATGACGATATCTACATGCCGATGCTGCAGACCGCCGAAGTGGTTGGCGAACGCTATGGCATCAGCCGCGAAGCCTGTGACGAATATGCCCTGAAGTCGCAAATGCGCACCGCTGCGGCTCAGGAAGCTGGATATTTTGACGCTGAAATCGTCGAAGTGACCACGACCATGGGCGTGCAGGACAAGGAAACCAAAGAGATTTCCCACGTCGAGGTCACGATTAACAAGGACGAGGGCAACCGTCCGTCGACCACGCTCGAAGGTCTGCAAAAGCTGCAGCCCGTTCTCGGACCTGACAAGATCGTAACCGCCGGCAACGCTTCGCAGCTTTCCGACGGTTCGGCGGCCAGCGTTGTGATGGAAGCCAAGCAGCCGAGAAAGCCGGCCTCAACCCGCTCGGGCGCTATGTTGGTATGGCGGTTGCCGGTACCAAGCCTGACGAAATGGGCATTGGTCCGGTCTTCGCGATCCCGAGATTGCTCGAACGCTTTAACGTCAAGATGGATGACATCGGCCTTTGGGAGCTGAACGAGGCTTTCGCCGTGCAAGTGCTTTACTGCCAGCAGAAACTGGGCATTCCCGACGAGCTTCTCAACGTCAATGGCGGCTCGATCTCGATCGGTCACCCTTATGGCATGACCGGCGCGCGTTGCACCGGCCACGCTTTGATCGAAGGCAAGCGGCGCGGTGCGAAATATGCCGTGGTGACCATGTGCATCGGCGGTGGACAGGGCGCAGCCGGACTGTTCGAGATTTTCTAGAAATCAACAATATTTCGGGCCGGCGGGAAATCGCCGGCCCTTTTTTATCAGGGAGAGACAATCATGGCAGCAGTAGGCATCATCGCGACATTGACCGTGGCCGAAGGCAAGAATGCCGATTTCGAAGCCGCTTTTTCCGAACTCATGGCGGCTGTTCGCGCCAACGAGCCGGGCAATGAATTTTATTCGGTCTTCCAGAGCAAGGAAAACCCCCAGCAATATAAAGTGCTCGAGCGCTACGTCGATCAGGCTGCTCTCGATGCGCACGGGAAATCCGATCATTTCCGGGCCAGTGGTCCCAAGCTCGCGCCTTGCATGGCGGCTGCGCCGGTGATCGAACAGCTCGACGGCATCTAATTTGTTCAGCCGGCGGGAGATATGATCCCGCTGTCGAATTGAAATCCATCGGGCCGGTCTCTGGCCAGCAGCAGCGGGCCGTCGAGATCAACCCATTGGGCAAGCTGCGCGAGCGCGTAGGCTGGTTTTATACCCAGTGATGTGGAGAGCATGCAGCCGACCATGATTTTCAGGTCGGCTGCCTGCGCCGCATGGGCAATCGCCATGGCTTCGGTCAATCCGCCCGCCTTGTCGAGCTTGATGTTCACGGCATCGTAAAAGGGCGCGATCCGTTCGACATCGGCGCTCGTGTGACAGCTTTCGTCGGCGCAAAGCGGAACCGGCGACCGGACCCCGCTAAGCAGGTGATCCCGCCCGGCACTGACCGGCTGTTCGATCAGTTCGACGGCATATTGCGCCAGCCGAGCGGCTTCGGCTGCAATGTCGAGATCGTTCCAGCTTTCATTGGCATCCACGATCAAACGGGCGGCAGGCGCGCCGCGATGGACGGCGGCGACGCGCGCATGGTCGTCCTGACCGGACAATTTCAGTTTCAACAGCCCATGGCCCTTTGCAGCCGCTTTCCGGGCCTCTGCTTCCATGATGGCCGGTTCGCCAAGCGAAATCGTGAAGGCGGTCGTTAGCGGAGCTGGTTCGGGCAAGCCCGCGAGCTGCCAGAGGGGCTTGTCCGTTTTCCGGCATTCCAGATCCCAGAGCGCGCAATCGAGGGCATTGCGGGCGGCACCTCGGGGCTTATTCTGCAGCACGATTGCGCGATCGAGATCGGGATGCTCGGCGACAAATTGCAGGATCTGCTCTGCACATTTTTCGGCGCTTTCGCCTTCATAATAGATCGGTGTTGCCTCGGCCCTGCCGGTAAAATGGCCATCCGTCAGTTCGCACTGCACGACATCGACATGGGTTTTGGCGCCGCGGCTGATGATGAAGGCGCCGGCGACGGGCCAGCGTTCGATAGAGACAGATGCGTTGATCTTCATGCACCGCTTCTAATGCGCGGGTGGGAAGACGTCACTCAATTTACAGGCGGTCGCTGTGTTTGCGCCAGCATTTTCGGCCGGGCGGTTCCGGTCACGCGCCTGGCGATCGGCTGCCATTTTGCTTCCGCAGAACGGCGTGTCATATAGGTGTCGAGGCCGATTTGCAGCGCGACCAGCATATAGACGAAGGGCTGATAAGCGATGCCGACGAATAGCGCGCCCACGAGATAGATTATATGGCCGTGCTGCAGCGCGGTAGCGAGGGGCGCCACCCATTGCTCGTCTTGCTTATCCGATTTCGTATATTTCCGCCGCAATATCTCCATGCGCCAAAGGCCACCGACATGGATGATCAGCCACAGGATCAGGCCGGGATATCCCTGTTCGCCGAGCATTTCGAAATAGCTGCTGTGGAATGCACGGGCTTCGTCTTCAACAAGCCTTGCTTCGACATCGTCGGGATCAATGTCCCATTGCTCATATTGCTCGACGTCCACTTCCGACAACTCGTAGGTCAGCTTGTTGATCCGGTAGACGTCGAAACCGCCACCGAAGGGATGCTGTTTTACATAGTCCAGCGTCCATCGCCAGACCGCGAGGCGAGTGGAGGCGGACTGGTCCGCTTCGTAATTTTCGATGGTTGCCATCCGCTCGGTAAAGCTTTGCGGGAGAAACGGAATCGACATGAGACCGATTGCCACCGCCAGGCCAGCATAGAGCAGCCTGTAGCGGGCGAAGCGCAGCAACAGCACCGCCAGCACCCCGATGCACACCAGACCCGTCCTGGCCTGGGTCCCGATGGGAATGAGCAGGGCGGAGAAGATGAGCGCATATGCAAAAAGCTTGGTTCGCCAGTCGGGTGGAAAGATGGTGCCGTGATGGGCCAGCCAGAGAATCAGCGGGATGATGCAGATGGCCACCGTCGAGATGATCGAACCCTCGTAGAGGCCGCTGTTATTGTCGACCAGCAGCACCAGCACGCCATAACCGCCGCCGGAGAGCAATGTCTTGATCCCGCCGGTGATGATCAACGTGCCGGCGCACAGCACCATGAACAGCGCCAGCGCTTCCAGACGCAATCTGGTTCTGAGAGTTAAGGGCAGGAAAATGGCGAAGACCAGTGCCTTCCACACCCAGTCCCATTTTTCCAGAGCTGCATCGGGCACTTCCGCCTGCACTGTCGTATAGCCGCAATAGGCCAGCAGCAGGATCATCATTGCCTGCCGGACAGAAAAGCGACTGTCCTGCTTGTTGTCTGCGAACATGTAGCCGAACAGGGCCAGAGCGAAGAGGATTAACGACAACGGTACCGAATTCAGCATGAAATAGCTCAGCCGCTGCGGTGCCACGATATCGACATAGGCGTAGATCAGGGTAAACAGGAACGGACGCTTGAAGGCGATGAACAGCAGCGCCACGATATAGCCGACGAAGAAGAGATCACGCATCGGGCAGCGATCCGTTTCCGCGGGATTGTTTGGCAAAGCCCACGGGCTCCTTGTCGCGCTCGGGCGGGGCTTCGACATCAAGATCGTCCCGGTGCATCAGGCGCCAGGCAGCGATAAGCAGCAGTCCATGCGTCAAAGCGATAGAAAAATTGTCTATCATCTACCCATTCATCCCGGCACGAGCGGTGAAGACACGCTCTTCTATGGTTGCGCGATACAGCCATTGGGTTGACGGGACGTTAATCCTTTTTGGCAGGGCCTTTGGCCATGACGCGGATATTGCACATATTGGATCACAGCCTGCCGCTGCACAGCGGCTATTGCTTTCGCACCCGGGCGATCATGAAGGCACAGATAGCCAGTGGCCTGACCGTCGCCGGTGTCACCGGCGTCCGGCAGAACCAGCATGGCTATGTAGCGGAACGATCGCCGGAGGAATTTGACGGTCTGCAGTTTTTCCGCACATTGGAACAGGTTCAGGGGCCCTCGCCGATTCGCGAATGGCGCGAAGTTGCGGTTCTGGCGGAGCGAATCGAACAGGTCGTTCGCGAATGGCAGCCGGATGTCCTGCATGCCCATTCGCCGGCGCTCAATGGATTGGCCGCTCTGCGTGTTGCCGAGAAAACGGGCTTGCCGCTGGTTTATGAAATTCGGGCATTCTGGGAGGACGCTGCGGTCGGCAACGGCACCGGCAGGGAAAACAGCCCGCGCTACTGGCTGACACGGCAACTGGAAAACCATGTGGTGAACGGCGCCGACGCCGTTGCAGTAATCTGTGAAGGCTTGCGATCCGATCTGATCGGACGCGGCGTAAGGCCGGAAAAGATCACGGTCTCTCCCAATGGCGTTGATCTGGAACTGTTCGGCGAACCGCCGGCGCGCGACGAATCGCTACTGGAGGAAATGGGCTTGGCCGGGAAATCAGTGCTGGGTTTCATCGGCAGTTTCTATGATTATGAGGGACTCGATGATCTGGTCGCGGCTCTGCCTATTCTTCAGGCCTCCCATCCGGTCGTGCATCTGCTGCTCGTCGGTGGCGGTCCGATGGAAAAGGCGCTCAAAGCTCAGGTGGAGCGCCTGGGTATCGGATCGGCGGTGACCTTCACCGGCCGTGTGCCCCATGAGGACGTGGAGCGCTTCTATGGCCTGATGGATATCATGGTCTACCCGCGCAAGGCGATGCGGCTGACCGAACTGGTTACCCCGCTCAAGCCGCTGGAGGCGATGGCGCAAGGACGGCTGGTGGCAGCATCGTCTGTCGGCGGCCACCGGGAGCTGGTCGAAGACGGGGTTACCGGCACGCTGTTCCCGGCGGGAGACCCGGAAAAATGGCCGAAAACTCGCAGCGCTGCTTGATAACAGCGCCTCTTGGCCTCAAGTCATTGAAGCTGCGAGAAAATTTGTTGAGGCGGATCGTAACTGGTCGTCAAACATTTTGCGTTACACCCCTGTTTACCAAGGGTTGATAGAGCGCAAGTCATTCGAACGCGCGGCCTGATATGGTGGAGACTGATGTGGACCCGATAGAGCAGGACTTTGCCCGGTTTAAACAACCTGCGATGGCTGTCGCTGGCGGCATAGCAGCGGCGCTGGTGGTGGCGACCCTGCCACATGTCTATCTTGAAAATATTGTCGGGGCGACCGGTCTGTCGGAAATCATCCCCGCAGCGGCACCGCCGCTGGGCAATACCGCGCGTGGACTGATCGCCGTCTTTGCGGGCATGATCTCGGCGTCCGCCCTCTATCTTTTTCTGAATCACAAGACGAAATCACATGAAGGAGGCTCCGATATGAGCTTGGCACTACGCAAAAATCTGACGACGGAGCCGGTGGCCGAGGAACGGGAAGGCAAATCGCGCTTTTCGGTGCCAAAATTGAATCTGTCGGCAAAGTCTCTGACCAAATTTCTGAAGAAACCCAAGAAAGCGCCGGGACAGGTGACCGAGCTGAAGGACCTGCCCGATGTCCGGTCTGCCGATCGCCATCCGGATGCTCCGGTGCGTCAGCCGATTTTCGCTTCCTCGGATCTGGGGACGCCGCTTGCCGAATCGATCAAGCGCTTTGACAATCCCGAAGTCGATCAGAAGGCCGCAGAGCCGGTAAA
>NZ_PYIA01000132.1:0-3582 GCF_013265645.1 Sphingopyxis sp. BSNA05
CATGGTCATGGGGCTAGCATTTTCGGTGATAGTGGTCGCCTTCAATCAGGACTGGCGCGCATGGCTCCACTGGTTTTTAGGCGCAACGCTGATCTACATGTGCTTGATGGTGCCGCGCCTCGATGTCCATGTCACTGACCGCATCAATCCATCACTGGCACCAGCCGAAGTTGCCAATGTACCATTAGGCCTTGCACTGATGGCAAGCTTCACCAGTCAGGTTGGCGATTATCTGGTTCGCTCCTCGGAAACAGTATTCGGGTTACCGACCGATCTGGATTATTCGAAAAATGGAATGATCTATGGCTCGCGGCTATTCGATGCGACGCGCAGTTTGCGTATTTCTGATCCTGAATTTGCCGCCAATCTCGACGAGCATTTTCGTCAGTGCGTATTCTATGATCTACTGCTCGGTCGCTATTCAATGAAGGAACTGTCAGCAAGCGATGATATCTGGGCAGTGATTGCACCGGGTAGCGCAGCGCGCGCGCAAAAGTTCCTGACACGCAATCCCGATGACAGTGTAAGCGCCAATATCATAACTTGCCGCGCGGCTTACAATGATCTGAATTCTCAGTGGGTCGCAATGATTGATGAGATGGGGACCATCTTTGGCCGCCAACTCTATCCTAAACAAACCGCAGCGCTTGCCAAAGCAAAGCTGTTTGCTGATTTGCCTATTGCATATAGTTATTTGAGCGGGGTTTCCAAAAACGCCAGCGAGATATTCCGGCAAGTGCTGACCATCAACGCGATGAAACAGGCGATGCACGGAATGGCCGGCTCCAGCGGCACTTCAAGCGTTGATGTTTTTGCCCAGACCCGTGCTGACATCCAGACCGAGCGTACATACTCATCCATCGCCCAAAATGCGATGAAGTGGGTGCCCATTCTCAACATCGTACTGACGGTGGTATTCTATGCGCTGTTTCCTGTGCTGTTCCCGCTTTTCCTGATGCCAAAACCGGACCAACGGCATTGCGGGGCTATATTACAGGCTTCTTCTATCTTGCTGCTTGGGGGCCATTGTTTGTGATATTGCACATGATCCTGATGTTTAAAGGCGCATCTGATGTTGGCGGCGCAGCCGGCGGGACAGGTCTTAGTCTCGCAAACTTCTCGGGAATGGTTGATGTGAATAATGATATTGGCGTGCTTGCTGGATATCTTGTTGCCTCCATTCCGTTTCTTGCTGGCGGTATCGCCAGAGGCGCGCTGGCAATCTCAGGCCAAGCGACTTCCTATCTTAATCCATCGCAAAATGCAGCAGAGGAAGCAGCGCGCGAAGCCAGCACTGGCAATGTGTCGCTTGGCAACAGCAATATTGAAAATTCGAGCGTGTTTTCGAAACAATTTGCGCAAGGGTCGATCGCGCCGAACATTTCTTATGGCGCATCGCAGACACGCGGATTCAGTGATAGCGGGACGCAAACAACAAGCTTTCCCGAAAATTCATTCGATCAGGTTCCGAACTCTTCCTATCCGTTCACCCCAACATTGGGGCAGGATTTCACCTCTAGGCTTTCCACGCTGGCATCGAGCAGCCGATCACAAAGTGAGACATTTTCCAATCTTGCCCAGCAATCGACTAGCTCGGCAGTGACCCGGTTCAACGAACTCAGAAATACCTACAGCCAGGGGAGTTCTTCGGAAACCGCTGTCGGTACAAACGAGAGCAACAGTGTCAACAATGCGTTCAGCGAAGTGGATTCTGCATCGAGAAACTTGCAGCGGCAATATGGACTGTCTCGCCGCGCGGCGGACGATATATCCGTGTCCTGGTTTCTGAATGGTGATGGAGCTCTAGGCGTGAAAGGTGAAAAGGGAGCTGGAAGTGCTTCGCTAGGTATCAAGGGCGGGCGCAATCAAAGTTGGACGGATAGCGACATTGGAATTGCGTCGGAGGACCGTAACCGGATTATGGGCAGCATGAACCAGATTTCTGATAGCCGGAACTGGTCCAATACCCGTGATGGATTTGTGCGAAGCGTCAGTTCGAGCAGCAGTTCTGCGATCTCCAGCAGCGCATCTGGTCTCACGACATCGCTGACAGAAGCGCAAAGCTATACGGTTGAAGCCAGACGCGCGGAAGAAATTGCCAGTCGCTTGGAAGATCAGGCAACATGGTATGAAAGCAACAGTGCCGCTGGATCGCTCAACCTTAGCCAAGCGTACCGCGAATGGGGCATGGCGGAGATTGAGGGCAATCGCGATTACTACGGCAATGCACGATTTGATGATATCAACTTCCAGCTCAGCGCAGAAGGTCAGGAACTGCAAACGCGCTTTGTAGCCGGTTATGCGGAAAGGCTGCACGATGATATTGACGATAAGCTAACCTTGCCGGAATTTGCGCCCGTCCAAAGACCAAATATCGGTAGTGCCTCTGATGTTCGCGGAAGCGTTTCGACAGGCGGTGGAGGTTCAGGATCGGTCGGTGCAGCGCCGGATGTTGGCGCAATAGGGGATGAAGTAGCCGGTGCTCAGTCGCGTGGAAAAACGCGGGTCGGGATTGTTGAGGATGCGATGAAACGGAAAACCAGAAATGCGCGCGGTGCGAGTGAGAAAGCAGCAGACGATATCAAGGAATGGTAGGTGATTAGAATGATATCCAGCCGTCATAGATCGCTACAAAAATCGCAAAAGCGATAAGTCCGATAAAAATCGTAACTAGTTTCAATCGTCCCCAAGGGTCAGCCCAAGTCTTTTTCCATGTATAAGCAGTCAGACGGTTTTCTGCGAGCGCCTTGTCAATTTCCGACAAACCGGGCCAGTTTTGTTGATCGTCAGATTGTGTGTTTTTATCCTCGGTCATTTTTCAGTCTCCAAGATCATGATTCACCCGGAACCAAGCCCCCTCTTCTCTCAGACCATAGCGGAATTCGAGTGCACAGTCATTTTGAAATTAACTGGTCAAATTCGGCCAATCCAATGTTCCAACTTGAGTTTGCAGCCAATGCCGTCATTATCTCCGTTCATGAAGTTAAGATATCTACGGATGAAACATGGGTTTGATTGATTTGCTATTAATGGGTTCTACCATTGTTGGCGCAGGGCAATCGTTCGAATGCACACCCACCCGTGTCTGGGATGGTGATGGTCCAATCTGGTGCGCCGAAGGTCCAAGAGTCAGACTATCAGGCATTGCTGCACGGGAAATGGATGGGACTTGTTCAACTGGTCATCCCTGTCCGAAGGCAAGTGCAAAAGAAGCACGCGACGCTCTAGTGAAATTGGTGGGCAAACCTTCTGGACGGTCAAGGGAGGGTCATGTTCTGGTCTCTGGACCTACATTGAAATGCCGGTCCGATGGCGGCGCTGGCGGCAAGCGCACTGCGGCATGGTGCGTGTCACCAAAATCTGGAGATCTATCGTGCGCGATGGTAAAAGGTGGTTGGGCACTCAAGTGGAGTAAATATTGGAAGTTGCACCGCTGTAGTGGATAATCAATTCCCTTTGAAAACAAGAATGACAAATATTTTGTTTGGCGCGGAAGTTTGCTTTTTTGCTTGGATGATTATCGGTTGGCCGATCTTGGATCTAATTATCCGGTGTTTTGACTAGGTTCAGGACCTATTAAAT
>NZ_PYIA01000133.1:0-7184 GCF_013265645.1 Sphingopyxis sp. BSNA05
AAATGGAATGATCTATGGCTCGCGGCTATTCGATGCGACGCGCAGTTTGCGTATTTCTGACCCTGAATTTGCCGCCAATCTTGACGAGCATTTTCGCCAATGTGTATTTTATGACCTGCTACTAGGTCGCTATTCAATGAAAGAATTGTCGGCAAGCGATGATATTTGGACGGTGATTGCGCCGGGAAGCGCAGCGCGCGCGCAAAAGTTCCTCACCCGCAATCCCGATGATAGCGTCAGCGCCAATATCATTACCTGCCGCGAGGCCTATAATGATCTCAACAGCCAATGGACCGCAATGATCGATGAAATGGGGACCATCTTTGGTCGCCAGCTCTATCCCAAACAAACCGCTGCGCTAGCAAAAGCCAAACTATTTGCTGATCTGCCAGTTGCTTACAGCTATTTGAGTGGGGTTTCAAAAAACGCCAGCGAGATCTTCCGGCAAGTGCTCACCATAAATGCAATGAAACAGGCGATGCACGGAATGGCGGGCTCCAGCGGCACATCGAGCGTCGATGTTTTTGCCCAGACCCGTGCTGACATCCAGACTGAACGCACATATAGTTCGATTGCTCAAAATGCGATGAAATGGGTGCCCATTCTCAATATCGTTCTCACCGTCGTATTCTATGCGCTGTTTCCGGTGCTATTCCCGCTGTTCCTCATGCCAAAAACTGGTCCAACGGCACTGCGGGGATATATTACAGGCTTCTTCTATCTTGCCGCTTGGGGGCCATTGTTTGTCATTTTGCACATGATACTGATGTTCAAGGGAGCATCAGATGTTGGCGGTGCAGCAGGAGGGACTGGTCTTAGTCTGGCAAACTTCTCCGGCATGGTTGATGTGAATAATGATATCGGTATTCTTGCTGGATATCTTGTTGCCTCAATCCCCTTTCTTGCTGGCGGGATCGCAAGAGGTGCGCTTGCAATTTCTGGCCAAGCCACTTCCTATCTCAATCCATCACAAAATGCCGCAGAAGAAGCGGCGCGCGATGCCAGCACCGGCAATGTGTCGCTGGGCAACAGCAATATTGAAAATTCGAGCGTGTTCTCGAAACAATTTGCGCAAGGTTCGATCGCGCCGAATATTTCTTACGGTTCGGCTCAGACACGCGGGTTCAGTGCAAGCGGGACGCAAACCACGAGCTTTCCGGAAAATTCGTTCGATCAAGTTCCGAATTCTTCCTATCCGTTCACACCAACATTGGGCCAGGATTTTACCTCAAGACTTTCGACGCTTGCATCGAGCAGCCGATCACAAAGTGAGACATTCTCCAATCTAGCCCAGCAATCGACTAGCTCGGCGGTGACCAGATTCAACGAACTCAGAAATACCTACAGCCAGGGGAGTTCTTCGGAAACCGCAGTCGGGACAAATGAGAGCAACAGTGTCAACAAAGCGTTCAGCGAAGTGGATTCAGCTTCGAGGAACTTGCAGCGGCAATATGGACTGTCACGCAGGGCATCTGATGACATTAGCGTATCATGGTTCCTGAATGGCGAAGGTTCCTTGGGTGTAAAAGGAGAAAAAGGAGCGGGAAGCGCTGCACTTGGTGTGAAAGGCGGAAGGAATAAGGCTTGGACCGATAGTGATATCGGAATTGCGTCGGAGGATCGTAGCCGGATCATGGGAAGCATGAATCAAATTTCCGATAGCCGGAACTGGTCCAATACCCGTGATGGATTTGTGCGAAGTGTAAATTCTAGCAGCAGTTCTGCGGTCTCAAGCAGCGCATCGGGTATGACTTCATCTTTGACCGAAGCGCAAAGCTACACCGTTGAAGCCAGAAGGTCGGAAGAACTGGCCAGCCGCTTGGAAGATCAAGTAACTTGGTATGAAAGCAATAGTGCCGCTGGATCTCTCAACCTGAGTCAGGCCTACCGTGAATGGGGCATGGCGGAGATGGAGACCAATCGCGATTATTACGGCAACGAACGTTTTGACGATGTAAATTTCCAACTGAGCGCCGAAGGCCAGGAACTACAAACACGATTCGTATCCGGTTATGCTGACCGACTTCACGATGATATCGAAGGCAAACTGACTTTACCCGAGTTCACTCCCGTGCAAAACCTGGCGTAAGTAGCGCCGCCGGCGTTCGAGGTGGTGTCTCGCTCGGAGGCGGTCGATCAGGCTCGGGAACTAGTTCGCCAGATGTTGACTCAATCAAAAGTGAAGTTGCCGGTGCTCAATCACGCGGAAGGACACGGGTCGACACCGTTGAGGATGCGATGAAACGGAAGACGAGAAATGCGCGTGGTGCGGGCGAGAAAGCAGCTGACGATATCAAGGAATGGAAATAGCTAAAACGTGATCAAACTTTCATCGACAAGTACGAAGATCAAAAACGCCGCCAACGCTGCGAACACCAAAATCAACTTCAAACGGCCCCAAGGGTCAGCCCACGTCTTCTTCCATGTATAGGCTGTCAGGCGGTTTTCTGTGAGCGCCTTATCAATTTCCGACAAACCAGGCCAGTTTTGTTGATCGTCAGATTGAGTTTTTTATCCTCGGTCATTTTTATCTCCAAGTTCTTGGTTCAAAAAACCAAGCCCCCTCTTCTCTTCGACCATAGCGGAAACGTTGCACGTCGTCATTTTGAAAATAATTGGTCAAAAATCGACCAATCCAGTCCTCCAACTTGAGTTCGCAGCCAATGCCGTCATTATCTCCATTCACAAAGATAGAATATCTAAGAAAAATTATGGGCTTAATTGAACTCATTTTTGGATTCGATCATTTTTATCTCTTAGGCAGCAATTCCAAATGTAATATAACCCATGGGCAATCTAAATGGCGATGTAGTGTGTTTACTTATGGAAGTTCCTGAACTGCAGAGGCCGATCCACTTTTTTGAAAACCATTTTAGGTTAGTCTGTGAGGTCATCATTGCAAATATTACGTAGAATCAGGAAACCAATTTCAGCGGCACCACGTTGCTGCCGCTCGTTAAGTGACAAAACTCAACAAATTTAAGCTACCAACCTTCGAAGTGCTCTGAAATAGCGGCTATACGTGATCCGTTTTGGGCAAGTCGAACCCTCGGTATTGACCCCGATTAAAATTCTAGCTTGTGAGATTTTTTAATTCGAGGCTATGCTTTCAAGCTTTCGGCGTCCAAGAAGCTGAGCGAGTTTTAAGCAATGGGCAAATCAGTAGAGGCGTTAAGTCGAATAGTACATGTACGGAATTGATTTATTTTCAGGAGCGGGAGGGATGTCTTTGGGCGCTTGCGGTGCCGGAATCGATATTCGCGTTGCTATAGATTCCGACACACATGCTATCGAAACATATGCTGCCAATCACAGCGCGACAGAATCAATTTGCCTGCCAATTGATGATATCGAAGACTTTTCTTGTTGGAAACCACCTGGCGATTTTGTGGTATTTGGCGGACCTCCTTGCCAAGGATTCTCCACATCCAACCAAAGAACACGCACATCAAAAACCCGACAAATTGGATGTTTAAGCACTTTGTGCGTGCTGTCTCCCAATTGCAGCCCACTTTAGTTGTTTTTGAGAACGTACGAGGATTACTAGAAACCGCTGATAGCTTTTTTCTAAAACAGCTGATCGCCGATCTTGCTACCGAAGGTTACAAAACCGACTATACTCTTATGAATGCGCAGGATTTTGGCGTCCCTCAAACCGGACACGGCTTTTCCTGATTGGGGCAAAGGACCCATCGTTGCTTCGATTTCCCGAACCTCTACAGTCAAAGCCAGTAACTGTTCATGACGCATTATCAGACCTACCGAAATTGACGAACGGACAATCTGGCGACTTTTTACCATACAAAAATGATCAGTCTTCTCCATACGCAAGGATGTTACGTGGTGGCTTGGAAGAATGCGATGGACATGAAGTCTCTCGAAACTCGGACTATGTATTGGAAAGGTACTCTCACATACCTCAAGGAGGGAATTGGGAGAATATACCTGAGAACCTAATGGCAAACTATGCTGACAGAAGTCGCTGTCATACAGGCATTTATCGAAGGCTGACGTGGAATGAACCTTCAGTAGTCATCGGAAATTACAGAAAGAATATGCTTATTCATCCTGAAGAGAATCGAGGACTTTCAGTCCGAGAGGCAGCGCGAATCCAATCATTCCCAGACACGTTTTCGTTCAAAGGCTCGATTGGGTTCAAACAACAGCAAGTTGGAAACGCAGTCCCACCAACATTAGCAAAAGAAGTTTTTTGAATTTGCTTGAGTGCTGTGGACGAGCGTGAGCAATAAATAAGGGGGACACGTCATCAAATTTATTCATCTTTCGGACATTCATATAGGCGTTACGGACCCTCATTCCGATCAGTTGCATATCACAAATTCGATTATTCGTCATTTCGAGGACCACGAAATCTCCTGCGATCTTATTTGCTTCACGGGTGATATCGCAAACGCTGGAAATTCAGAGCAGTTGGGGGTGGCTGAAAAATTTTGGTGCGGCTTGCCGAACTCACTGGAGGTCAGATAATTATGTGCCCGGGAAATCATGATGTGGAGAGAACCAAGGCAAACGGTGACACCCTTAGAATGGCATCTCAATCAGCAAAAACTTTGGCGAAAGAAAAACCAGTCTTTACAAGTCCCACGAACATATTGCCTCATTTCGCTCCTGGGTTGCGCACCTTCATAAGGAATATAAAGGGGTTTTTCTTAATACTTGGAATAATCCATTTATTGACGTTGTTTCTGTTGAACTGGATGATCGCCCATTCGATCTCATTTGTTTGAACACAGCTATACTCTCATATTCAAATGACGAGGAAAATAATTTAGCTATTGACTTGAAAGCCTATCAAGAAGCGGTCGAGCGTTCCGTGAGCTCCAATGCCATGGGCTTGATCTTGATGCATCACCCTGCCAACTGGATGGCAGATTGGTGCGAGAACGAGTTTGATCAAATCACTAATCGAACGCTAGGACCAAGCTTTCTGCTGCATGGCCATGTTCACGTCGAAGATACTACTACAGTCTACGGCGGGACTGGACAAAAGCCCGTGGTAAGTTCGGGTGGGGCTCTTTTCAAGGATTGCAATATCCACAGAGTTTTTCAATCCATTCGCTTGAAGTTAGCGAGACAGGTGTTTTATTGACGCCCAGCGTACTTGAATATGATAGCCAATCAGGTTCGTGGTTCGAAGACCCGAAGCAGACTTCGACGATTCCAGTAAAGTCGCCGAGAAACTGGAATGCCGCTCCCAATCTTACGCGAGAGACGGTTAAAAATGGAGCATCGACGCATGTAGCATGGCAAAATCCATTCGAAGATGTCGTTGCGAATGATATCGATGCCGCTGAAATCCCGAGACTGTTTGTCGATAGCAACGAAAATTTGAAAGTGCTGGAAAATAACTTTGACTCTTTTGTTGAAGGACAACGAGGGACCGGCAAGACAATGTTATTGCGTTATCTATCTACCGAAGTCCAAACTGCAATAGAAAATAACCCAAATCAAAAATTCAAACAGCGAAATTTTTGGGCATCTATTGTCGGCTTTCGCAGTATGGTTTCAATAGAACTGATTTCGAAATCTTGGAATCGGAGCCCCGTGCGATGAGTTTGTTTGAGCATCGTTTAACTGCTTTTGTCTTTTCCAAACTATTAGCTTCACTGCAGCATTTTTACGATAAGGACCAAAACTCGATGGAGATTGGGCTAATCTCCGAGACCGATTGTCGGCGACATTGAGGGCGCCTGAAATTGGCAACGCTAAGGCGTGGAAAGAGTTAGTTGCGCTAACGGCTGATGCAACAGATAAAATTATGGAAAGCGTCGATGAGCATCTCTCCTCGTTGCAGCCAGGAGCGCAAGAAACTCAGCTAAATACTTGGCTTCGTATCTCTACTTCATTTCTAAAATTTCTTGAAGCAATAAAGTCTGAGCTCTCAGTAAGCGCACCATTCTATTTGATGCTTGATGATTTTGATTCATTGGGCGCGGTCCAACAACGGGTATTGTTTACAGCGGCGGCCGAACGCAATCATGCAACCTTATGTTATAAATTTGGAAGCATGACTTATGGCAGTAGTCAAAAAACGACGATGTCGGGAGCGTCATACCGACCTGGACACGACTTTGATCCGATTTCATTAAATTGGGTTGACGGTGGCCTGCAAAATAAGCGTGGTTCTGCCTCATATCGACGTGCGGTTGAAGATGTCGCCAAGAAACGTCTGCGGCATGCTGGTTGGCCCGACGATCTAAAATATGCAAGCGCTCTGGATGTTTGGACGAAGGGAATTGAATATCGAACTGAGACAGTGCGCGCCATTCGCGAAGCGGAGTACGATTCTGTCAAAGGTAAAAACCGAAGACTTTTCAAAGTTATTGGGACAAATACAAGGATGTGGATGTCCTACGTTACTGCCAAGAGAATAAGGTCGAAGTGAAATATGCGGGAATATCTGGGATTGTTGATTTGTCCTCCGGAATCTATCGTCAATTTCTGGAGTTGAACTATCGCATAATCGCGAACGCATTTGACAACAACTGGACTCCAAAATCAAAAAGAAAATCTCTGCGAGCATACAAAATAGCGCAATCAAGAGTTACTCTGAGGATCTGATTGAAAGCCTTGGAGAGTCCATTGGTGATGCCTCAACTAGAGAGCGAGATAGTTATGGTATTACGAGTCAAAACCTTGCCAATATGATTGATGCTCTTTGTCGAATGTTCCACAATCGGTTATATAAAAGTTCACTCCAAGACGCAGCCGCAATTGACATCGCTATCCGTGGGGAATTACCTCGAGAAAGTTATGCCATGAGCATTCTTAGAATTGCCGTAAGAGAATCTGCGCTTCATGAAAAAGAACAGAGATACTCTGCGAAATCAGACACATCTGTAAAGTTACCAACCTTTACCCTAAATCGAAGGCTTGTTCCGCGATACTCCCTGGGGTTAAGAATGCAAGGAAGAGTCGAGCTTACCGCTAAGCAGATTGAACAGGCCGCTAAACAGCCTGACGACTTTGTATCAAGCTTTCTGCAATTAGAAAACAGCAAGCGCAAAAGAACTAAGACTGATCCCAACCAAGCAAATTTCCTTGATGACTAATCCATCGTCAAGGTCACTCATTTTAACGCACTCAAGTTACGAGCGAAGATGCGTGGGTTATGTAACCCAAAGCAGCCAGAAATTCGACTGTGCAATCGTTGTAGCAACAAA
>NZ_PYIA01000134.1:0-1675 GCF_013265645.1 Sphingopyxis sp. BSNA05
CTCCCGAATCCTCTTCATGCCGCTAAAACTCCAACAATAAAATATGGTCTGGCTAAACACCCGACACAAAGAAGAAAACCAAACAGGCTTTCACGCGTAAAAGGTATTCGAAATCTACATATTCTATCGTGATCGTCAAGCTTCATCGATATTCTAACATTCAGCACCCTTTCCTACAGATCACCAAATAGGTTATATTGACTCCCTTTAACAAACCATATCTACACTGCCACACCCTTGTGCTGCGGTCGGGATGGTTTCTTACAAGGAGTAAAACCTATGACATTTCAGGATGAATTTATTCACCGCCTGCGGGTGGTGCGGGGTGAGGCAACGGGGGACGGTGAAAGTGGATCGGAGCCTCGAGAAGGCCGCTCGGACGAGAGGAACCACCCCAACCCCTCCTCTGAAAAGGAGGGGCTTGAGAGTGCTGGTGATGGCGGAGAAGTGATACCCCCCTCCCGCTTGCGAGTATCAGGTCGATCAGTCCCCCGGACTGATCTTGAACTGCCGGGGGCAGTTCCACCTGATACTGGGCCGGGGGTGGGCCAGTGTGAAACCGAGAGTGCTGGTGCTGATACAACAGACACCCCACCCTAGCCCTCCCGCGAGCGGGAGGGGGATTCTACCCGCCACGACGGCTGGCACCGTGAGCTCCGGGTGAAATTCCTCGAGGCCCTCGCGCAGACCGGCAATGTTCAGGCGTCGGCCTATTTTGTCCAGCGCAGCCGCCAGTCGGCCTATGACCTGAAACGGCGCGATCCGGATTTTGCGCGGGCGTGGCTGGCGGCCCTGGTGCTGGCGCGGGACGAGGCGCAGGACAAGTTGCAGGAGCGGGCCATTGAAGGCGTCGAGGAAGAGGTCTTCTACCACGGTGAAGTGGTGGCGACGCGGCGGCGCTATGACAGCCGGCTGCTGCTCGCCCATCTGGCCCGGCTCGACAAGATCGCCGAGCAGATCCCGGCGCAACGCGGGGCGGCGCGCTTTGGCGATATGCTCGAGGCGATCGGCAAGGGCGAGGACACCGCGCCGCTGATCGCCACGCCGACCGAGGAGGAGCTGGCGATAGCGGCCGCCAGGGCCGAAGCGCAGGGGCGGCCGGTGCCGGTGGAAGACACGGGCGAGGAATTTTACGCGATCGCCTTCCCCTATCATGACGGCCCGCCCGACTATTATCGCATGACCCCCGAAGAAGCCGCCGAAATGGAACGCGAGGTCCCCGGCCTGACCGCGACACCCACCGGCACGCGCGACGAAGCGGTGATCAACGCCCTGCCTTGTAACGCCGAAGCCATGCGCGAATTTCGGCGTGACGAGGGGGAGAAGGGAAAAAATCTATAACAGTGTAAAGTTTGTAAAGTTCGAGTGGTGCTCGTCATTGCGAGGAGCGGAGCGACGCGGCAAACCAGAGCGGCAAAAGCTGACGATCGTGACAAGACGCTCTGGATTGCGTTGCTGCGCTCGTAATGACGAATGTTGCCCCGATCCCCGTTCGTCTCGAGCGCAGTCGAGAGACCGGTGATGGCGGAAAGGTGTCTCGACCTTGGCCTGTCCTGAGCGCCTGCCAAAGCAGGCAGTCGAAGGGCTCGACACGAACGGGGGGCGATGGAGCGGAGATGATGGAATGGAAACGCAAACGCAGCGCCCAGAGGAAAGAAACCACCCCAACCCCTCC
>NZ_PYIA01000135.1:0-8656 GCF_013265645.1 Sphingopyxis sp. BSNA05
CCTTTGCAGCGATCTTGCCGCTTTCGATCAGGGTTTCAACATTTTCGCGGTTGAATTCAACAGCATTCTTCGACAGTGCAACGGCACGGTCAGCAGCAGCCTTGGCGCGAGCCTGCGCATCGGCGGTCAGCTTTTCAAAGCGCGAACCCATTTTTCAGCGGTCTTCTTGGCGGTGTTGGCGGCCTTGGTGTTGGCGGCCTTGGTGTTCTTCACAACGCGCTTGGTTGCGGTGGTTTTGGTGGTAGCCATTTTCTTGGTTCCTTTGGTCGTTTTGTTCGATGTGGTCTTGGCAGCCGGCTTCGCAGCAACTTTACGCTTTGCTACGGGCTTCTTCGCTGCCGGTTTGGACGCTGCGGTTTTCTTGACAGCAGGCTTTGCCGCTGTTGCCGGTTTAGCAGCGGGAGCCACCGGCTTGTTGGTTTCGGTCGTTACCGGGGCCTGTTCAGCCGCGGCCTTCTCGACAGTCGCGGTGGCCGCTGCAGCATAAGCCGCATCAGCAGAGAGCGAGCTGGTTACTTTATCTGCCGGGGCAGAGGATATTTCGTTCTTCGTATCAGCCATCGGTAATCTCACTTCTATGTTGCAGTGCACAAATAAGGCATCGACCTGTCGATGTCAAGAAAATGGTGCAGTGCACAATAATCCATGTTCTTTCGGTTAAGGCACCGTAATAGTTGCTTTTTATTTCCTGTCTTATCACCACTCCGCAATATTTCTTTAGCAGTATCCATACGTGCTATGGTGCAACGCACCAGATTTGCGTGTTTCCTTGGTCTATCTGATGTAACAAGCCCGTGATGATGAGCGAAAGTCCCCCATGTCCGTATTGAGATCCATTGCCACGGCGGTTCCCGAACACCGGATCAGCCAGACTGACGTACTGGCGGTATTGGCCAAGGCGAGGGGAGCGGCGCTTCCGGCCCGGCTGGAACAGATACTCGGGAACAGCGGGATCGAGCAACGCTATCTTGCCTGCGAGGCAGACAATTATCTGGAACCGCGCAGCTGGACCGGGCGGGCGGCTATCTATGATCAGGTCGGTACGCGGCTGGCGCACAAGGCGGCCGGGGATGCGCTGGACAAGGCGGGGCTTGTGGCGCCCGACATTGACGCAATTGTTCTGATCTCGACCACCGGCACGATGACGCCCTCTATTCCCAGCCGGATGATCGAGACGATGGGCTTTGACCCGTCGACCCGGACGATCCCTGTGTTCGGCTATGGTTGCGCCGGCAGCGTGCTCGGCCTGCAACTGGCCAATGATCTGGCGGTGGCGGGCGAGGGTCAGAATGTCCTGATGATCTCGCTGGAATTGTGCAGCCTGTCTTATGACTATAGCCAATTTGACAAGAAGAACATGATCGCCACCGCTTTGTTTGCCGACGGTTGTGCCGCAGCGGTGCTCAGTGGCAAGGACGCGCCGGCCGGCGCACCGGCTTTTCGTGCCTTTGCGCAAAAGACATGGCCCGATACCCGCGACATGATGGGCTGGGACATCGGCACAACTGGCTTCGATCTGGTGCTGGCACGGGATATTCCCAGCTTTGTCGCCAAGGATTTTGCGCCTTTTTGCGATGACTTTCTGACGGCTCAGGATCTGGGCATGTCCGATCTCTCCGAACCCGCCTGCCATCCCGGAGGGGGCAGGGTGGTGGAAGCTTTGGAAGCATATTTTGCGCCCGGTATTGCGGGCATTCCGGCAACCCGCGAGGTGCTGCGTCATCATGGCAATATGTCCTCGCCAACGGTGTTGTTCGTGCTCGACAAGCTGCTGGCGGAAAAGCCCGACAAGCCGATATTGCTGACCGCACTCGGCCCCGGCTTTACCGCAGCGCTTGCGATCCTCGATCCGCAAGGTGCCGCATGAAGGATCCGCTCGGCGCGATTTTCACGGCCAGTCCGACACTGGTGACCTGGGTGCTGGTCTATATTGTCGTCCAGCGGCTGGGCGAACTGGTCCATGCCAACCGCAACACCAGACGGTTGCTCGGCGAAGGGGGCCAGGAACATGGTGCGGACCATTATCAATATTTCATCTTCCTCCACAGCGCCTGGATCGCGGTCATCGCCTTGCTGGTCGATCCACAGCATGAGATTTCGCCAGCGATGTTGGCACTGTTCGTCGGCACACAAATTTTGCGCATCTGGACGCTGGCGAGCATCGGCCGCTGGTGGACGACCAGAATCATCTCTGCGCCGCATTTTGACCGGGTCAAACGCGGGCCGTATAAATATATCAGCCACCCCAATTATCTCGTCGTGGTCCTGGAGATCGCGATCGTGCCGCTGATGCTCGGCCTGCCGTGGGTGGCTCTGGTCTTCTCTGTCCTCAACGCGATCCTGCTGCGCCACCGTATCCGCATCGAAAATGCGGTGCTCGGCGAGCGCGGCTAGGCCAAAGTTCGTGGAACCTCGGGCCAGGAGCGGGTTTTGTCAGGGCTTCTGACCATGTCTGAACTGGCCCCGCCAAGGAAAAAAGCAAACCCGCCGCCATGGATCGAACTTTACAAACTTTACAGTGTTAAGAACTTAGAAAATCCGGGGCCTGCGGCTGGTGTCGCTGAATATGCAGCGGCCGAAAACATGGCCGCTCAAAATGTCAAAGAACCAGTGCAACATTTATCAAAATCAGGCGATGTAGGAAAGCAATTTGCGATCGTGACCAGATGATCTCGGCCGGCAAGCCGTGTTGAGCTTGCAGATTTACCGCCTATAAGAACCAGAAAACCGGGAGTCGCTGCGTGCCTATATTTGCCAGGATCATGATCGCGCTGGTTGCCATACTCCATCTCTATATCGCCTGGTTCGGGATATTTGCCTGGCAGGCGCAGGGGCCGGCAACCTTTCCCGATCTCCCCGCCAGCCTGTTCGAACCGACAACCGCGATGGCTGCCAATCAGGGCGTCTACAATCTTTGTGTGGCGGCCGGCCTGATCTGGTCGGTGTTCATCCGCAATGCCGAATGGCAGCGGAAGGTTGCCAGCGGCTTCCTGCTGTTCGTCGCCACGGCGGGCATTTTCGGTGCCTGGCGCGTCTCTCCCGATATCGCGCTGGTGCAGGCCGGACCGGCTGTCATTGGGCTGCTGTTGCTGTGGTTACCGTTGAGCCGGACGCGGCAATAAGCGCTTCCCGTCATCCTGAACGCATTTACCTCCCCCGGTGGCCTGTGGCTCCGGACCACCAGCGTCGGTGCCCAATCTCAAGGGGTCCTGAAACGGGTTCAGGATAACGAGTGGTTGCTGGTAGAGGCGCGCCAGCGTAGAGATTGTCTAGCCTAGGGATTGTCTCGTCAGGGCCGTCAGACCCGGGATAGCAACCGCGGCCAACACGGCCGCAACCGCCAATGGCATCGTGGAACCCATATTGGCCACGGCGATGCCGAAAAACCCCAGGACACGGCGAGGGCATAAGGCCAGGATTTCAGGCGCATGGCATTATAGCCGGCGAAGAGGACTGCCAGCAGAAGAGCAATCACCGCAGCCGTAAATTCACCGACAAATCCATATCCCGCTAGCAGTAGTCCGATGGACAGGAAGGAGGCTACGGAAAGCCAGCCCGCATATAGCGCGAGCGGCCATTTGGCGATCCAGGCGGGCGAGGCCTGTTCTGACCGATAGGTAGCGACCAGCGCTGCGATCAGCATGATCCATATCAGGATCGTTGCCCAGATCGGCGATACTAGAGCAACCGGCAGCCAGATGGTACCGACCGCCAACGACAGCCCCAGGGCGATACGGCCCTTGTCCCATTCCGGATCCTGTCTGAACTTGAAGGCACCCATCGCGGCGTGGGCGACCAGCCACAGATAGATTGGGCCCCAGATGCTGAAAGCCCAGCCGACAGGCTGAACCGGCGGATTGTTCTGTGGTACCGGGTAACGGTCCGGATCGATCCCGCCAAATTCCGGCGACAGAAATGGCGCAATGGCAAAGGCCAGTGCAACGACAAGGACGACAATGGCTTTCATGGTTTCCGGTTCCTGATTTTTCCAGCGGAGCATATGATGATCGCCCGCCCGATGCAGTACGTGTTTTCAGACAGGTAGGACTGTCCGATCGCGCATAATCTCGTCAGGGAAGAACATGGCAGGCCGATATTGGTTGCAAATCTCGTGATATTGCACGGAAGATGATGAACGGTTTCTTCGTCAACCGGATCGTACGCGCGTCAGGCGATATTGCGCAACACCGGCTTGGCCGGGTTGCGCGGGCTCTTGCCGCTGCGTTTCATTTCGTAGAGGGCACCGTCGGCAGCTTTCAGCAATTGCTCGGTGCCGTTGCCGTCGAGCGACTGGACGGCAATGCCAACGCTGGCTGACGGAGTCAGGATATGGCCCTCGATTTCGGCTGGCGTAGCAAAGCCGGCCAAAAAGGCGCTTGCTCTCGCCAGCGCCTGATCGTGAACGTTCACATCGGGCATCAGGATCAGAAATTCGTCGCCTCCAAGGCGACCGACAATTTCTTCTGCAGCGCAGCAGCGCTTCAGCCGCCGGGCCACCTCGACCAGCAGATGGTCGCCGACATCATGGCCCAGATTGTCATTCACTTGCTTGAAATGATTGAGATCAATCAGGGCGACGGCAAAGCCGTTGCCGCTGCTGGCGAAAGACTGCTCTGCCAGTAGCAGGTGGTTCATCATCGCCCGGCGATTGGCCAGCCCGGTCAGCGGATCGCTATGCGCCTGTTTCCATATCGTGTGGCGCATGATCAGGCCGGAGATAATCTGGTTATAGCTGTCGATGATGAACCGGATCATCAGCAGCGCGATTGTGATCATGCTCCATCCCATGATCATGTCGTCAAATCCGCCGACCAGAATCATGCTACCGCCGAGGGAATGACGCCGACGAACAGGACAGTGACGGCTGCCTTTTTGATGCAGGCCAGGCAGTGGGCGATACAGGTCGATCCGAAGACCAGCGACATCGGGATGAACATCTGGTTGGCGAACATGCCGGAGGTAATTATGAACACCGACCAGATGCTGAGAAAGGATACGATGCCGACCGAGAGGACGGAGAGATTGCGAAGTATCTTTTGCGAATGGACAAGCGATTCCGGGTCTTTCGGATAGCGGATCCACATGACCATCCGCCCGACGCAGCCGACCGCGAGCAGCCCCATCCAGCCGTAATAGATTGGCTCGACCCCTTCGTGGGCCGACAGGACCATAACCGCGATCAAATTGAATATCGCGACCAGATAGATCATCGGCACATGGGTCATTGCCCGGTGCAATTGCATCTGCTCGACCGAGGAGCGGATTTCCGGTGGAATTTTTGGCGACCGCCATGGAGTTTGCCAGGATGTCTGCCAGTTTTCTTCCGATTGCGGCGCTAGATCCATGTCGTCGGGCCATCCTGCAGGTGCGGTTTGAATTTACCAGAACCTGACTAGGTGGCGGGTGTAAAATAGGGTTAACAAATATTTGCCATGAAGCCGGACATCCGCCCTTGCGGGCCGGTTTGCGGCGGGAAAGGTGACTGGATTCCCGCAGCGCGGACAGTCGGCTTATTCCCGGCGAAGGCCGTAGCCTTGCCGGGAATAAGAGTCTGTTACTGACGGCTAGAATTTGGCGCTGGCCTGGACGCCGTAGAAGCGCGGTTCCGCCGGGATGAAGGTCGGGATGCCAAAGGCGCCGCCGGTGTTGCCCGCGTCCAGAAGATAGTCCTTATTGGTCAGGTTGCGGACAAAACCGGCAATTTCGAACCGATCGTCAGCAAAGGAAAAACCCGCGCGCAGGTTGACCAGCGTGACCGCTTTCTGACTGGTCAGAATATTGTTCGGCGCTTCAAAATAGACCCGGCTGCGATGGGTGACGCTGGGCGTTGCAAAGAAGCGGGTGCTGTCATTGATCGGATAGTCGATCGTGAAGCCGGCCGCTGCCTGCACCTGGGGCTGGAGCCGAAAGCGCGAGCCCGCCAGATTGCCGTTGCCCGGCTTGTCATCAATCCCCCCGTCAATATAGCCGATATTGGCGAACAGGTTCAGCCAGTCGGCGGCGCGGACATTGACCTCGGCCTCAACCCCGAAATTGCTGGCGCTACCGGCGCTCAGCGTGGTCGTGGTGCCCGGTCTGGCCGGATCGGCAACCGTGACCTGGAAATTGTCATAGACCTGATAGTAAACGCCGATCGAACCGGAAAATGGCCCCGCAGCCCCTTTCAGGCCGACTTCATAATTCCAGACTGTTTCCGGCGCGATATCGCTGAAGTCGCCGACCGGTCCGGTGGGCGTGGCGGTGGCGCCGGCGTTGACCGTTGCCGAGCGGCGGCCTTTGGAGACCGTCGCGAAACCGTTGATGGCGTCGGAGAAGCGGTACAGAACGTTAAAACGCGGCAATATTGCGGAGAAACTGTCCTCTGTCCGGAACGTCTGGCCGGCTGTGTCGGTGATGGCAAAGGGCGGGGCGCCGGTGATGACCGATCCCGGCGCGGTGGCGCGATAGCCGGACCGGCGCTTCTCGATCAGCACGCGCACGCCTGCGGTCATCTCGAGGCTGGGGCTCGGGATCCATGTGCCATCGGCGAACACCGAATAGCTGTCATTCTTGCCAAGATTTTCAAACACCGCCTGATAGGGGATGGTGTTGATCGCGCCGCCGGTCAGCGCCGGAATCGCGTCGCCGGCTGGCACGCCATTGCCATCGACGCAGGGCACGCCCGCCACGAAGACCTGGGCCAGACACTGGAAATAGGTGACTTCATCGGTCGAGAAAGGAACCCGCTGGCTATTGTCCTCGCGGAAGAAATTCCAGCCGAAGCTGCCGCGGAAGGTGCTGCCATTATTATAGGTGAAGCGGGTTTCATGGCTGCCCTGTTCGCCGTTGGCATCCTCGGCGAATTCCAGGAAATAGGCGGCAGAGCCGTCGGCGTCGAACACCTCGTTGGAATTGAACTTGCGGAAACCGTTGACCATGGTGATGTTCCAGTCGTCGGCAAAGTCCCAGCTCATCGTCAGATTGGCATCATAGACATCGCGGACCAGACCGAGCTTGTCATCGCCCAGCACGGCGGCGGAGAAGGGTGATCCCCGCATATCGGCGACGCCGAACGGATCGGCCGGTCCGGCGCTGGTCGGCAGGGTGCCGGAAATGAACGGCGTGCCCGAATTGCGCTGCCGGTCATAGGTCAGGATCAGGTCTGTTGTGAAGGTGCTGCTCGGCGTGAAGCGGAAGGATGCGCGGGCGCCCAGCTGGTCCTGCGCATAGAGATCCTCCTGGTTCGGTGCGAGATTGGTGACATAGCCGTCGCGCTTCTTGTGGGCAGCAGCGACCCGCACCGCGATCACATCATTGCCGGCATTGAGATGGCCGCCCAGCGTATAGGCGTCATAATTGCCATAGCTGGCGCTGACCTCGCCGGAGAAGCCGGGCTGGGGCCGGACGGAAATGATGCTGATCGCGCCGACCGCAGACGCCGTGCCGAACAGGGTCGCCTGCGGGCCCTTGATCACCTCGACCCGGTCGATATCGTAGAGATCCTGATAGGAACCGCGCGAGCGGGAGATATCGACGCCGTTATAGTAAAGCGTGACGCGGGCGGCCTGCTGCGCCGAACCGCTGTCCGAGGTGATGCCGCGGATCACGACGCCCGGATTGTTGGCGCTCTGCTCCTGGATATTGAGGCCGGGGACATAGTTGGACAATTCGTCGAGATCGGACACGCCGAGCTCTTTCATCCGCTCGCCCGTGTTGGCCGAGATGGTGATCGGCACGTCGGTCGACTTCTGCTCGATCTTCTGCGCGGTGACGATGATGACGTCGCCGTCGCTGTCGTCGGCGATATCATCGGTGCCGGTCTGCGCCAGGGCCGGGGCGGCTCCGGCGACGAACAACGCCCCAGCGAGCGCGATCAAGGAGGGACGGGACAGGGCGGCGGGAGTATATTTTGTCATGGAAGCTTTCAGCCTTTTATGTGCGACACGGGAACGGATGGTGCAGTGCAGCAAGGCTGTGACAGGTTGACGGTCGCCGCGTGACAATTTGGAGAATTATGCGCGACTCCATTGTGACAAAGGCGCGGTGGCGGGGAGCAGTAATCGTCATCCTGAACTTGGTTCAGGACCCCCATCGGCAGCGCGCAATCTTTGGGAGATCCTGAACCAAGTTCAGGATGACGAGGGGGAGGGGATCACCGCCCCGCCATCCGCCCCCGCAGGCAACCTTTCCCCGGCTACCGCGTTGATTAGCCGAACCAAAAAAGGACATGAATATGGGTAACCTGAATTTTCCGGAAGAAACATTTGTCGTCGTCGCCACGGGCAGGGAGGCCAAGACCTTCTATGTGCGCAGCGGATCGCTGGAGCATGACGGCGACTGGACACCCGGAGATCTGGCCGATCAGGGCCCCTCCGGCAAATCCCCGCCCGAACAGTCGGCGCGGGAAAGCATGGAGGCGACCTTCTCCAAGATCATCGCCGAGCAGCTCTATGACCTGGCCCACAAGGCGCCTACGAGCGGCTGATCCTGGTCGCCGATCCCGACACGCTGGGCGAAATCCGCCCGCTGCTGCATCAGGAAGTGAGCGACAAGATCGTGCTGGAACAGGCCAAGACGCTGATCAACAGCCCGGTCGCCGATATCGAGAAATCGCTCGCGCAATAAAGCGCGCAATAGTTCACCGGAGGGAGACCTCGTCATCCTGAACTCGTTTCAG
>NZ_PYIA01000136.1:0-131101 GCF_013265645.1 Sphingopyxis sp. BSNA05
GTAAAAATGTCGCGGTTTGCCCACAGGAAAAATCCGGTCCAGCAGAGCCCGATCATGGTTAACAGCAGCAGCGGAATGAAGCGGGCGCGGGCAGGGGCAGAAGCCGTCTCATCGGCATATTCGTCCCATTGCCCGGCCGGCGATTCATCGCCATTTTCGTGATATTCCTCAGAAAAATCAGGCTGTTCCGATGCCTGTTCGGGCACGTCACTTTCACCGCCTGCGGTTGCTGCTGTCTGGTCGTCGCCGGCACTTTCGTCGCGGTCGCGCCACATCCCGATTATCTTAGATTCACCTGCCATGGGGACTATTTAACACAATATCGGGTCATAGAAACCATAAGTTAACCATATTGCGTGTAAACGGCAGGAATGTCATTTGATTATGGAGCTTTGGATGCCGCTCTGACGGCCGCGGTGGGGGATGATCAACCCCTTATCGCGGAATTGCGCGCGGCATTTCTGGAGAGCGCAAAACGGCAAGTCGATTTGCTTGGAAGAGCCCGTTGCGATGCCAACTGGGAATATGCCGCCTGGCGTCTGAAAGGATTGGCCGCGAGCTTCTCTGCGACCAAAATTCTCCAGCTCGCCGACGAGGCAGCCCATAGCGCTCCGGGCGATCCGGTCATCCTGCAGAAACTGGAACGCGCCGTTTCAGCGGTCGAAGCGCACCGGGACTGATATTCCGGCTCCGGCGTGTCGAGTTCGTCGGCGTCGCTGGAATATCGGGAAATGTCACGGGCCCGGTTTTCGCTTCCGCCCCGGTTGCAGATATTGCCCAGCCCGCATCTCTCAGTTATGAAGGCCCAATGAAATATGCGAAGATAGTCCTCGCTGCACTTGCTTTGGTCTTGTTTGGCTGGTGGCTCCTTCTTGAGAATTTGATCATCGCAGATCCGGGGCAAGTGTCTGGTTATATACAGCTCGCATCTTGGCTTCTCATGGCGGTTCTAACCATTGTTGAATGGAAGAATAGGCGCTCCAGCGACTACAAAGAATCTTCTGCTGCTTGGAGTGGCACTTGGATTGTGCTGGCAACCGGCGGGGCAGCGATTATATTCCTTGCCAATGACTACTCATCCAAAGGCAATCTACAACTGCTCCTGGCCGTTGCAGTTCTGACAGCGGGCGCTGCCTTACTGGTATATCGGTTCGCTAGTCGGCACGAAAACGAAATCGGGGAAGTGCGGTTTAATGCACATCTGAACGACCGCTAATCATCCAGAAGCAAACTCCAACCGAAACATTTCTGATTATCGCTTGGCATGTCACGATGCCACCATATATGGGCAGGAACATGCTTCCTTTTCTCCGTTCGGGACCCGAAACTTGTGAAACTGGCTCTGATTTCTCTGGCAAAAGACGATCTCGACGGACAGGGGCCCATCGCCCTGCTGCCGTTGTTCGCCGGTACTTTGCTGGATTTGCAGATCCAGGCCGCGCAGCGCTTCGGCTGTGAAAAATTTGTCTTTCTCTGCCCGGTCACCCACGGTGCGCTGCTGCAGAAAATCGACGCGATGAAGCAGCAGGGGCTGGATGCAGAATATGTCCGCAGCCCCAGTGACCTTGTCCAATATGCCAGTGATCAGGATCATATCGTCTATATTGCCGATGGTATCATTCCCAATGCAGAGGTCGTCGGTCAGCTGAGCGGGGCGCCGCAGGAATTGCTGTTCACCGTGCTGCATGCCGAGGAATATCAGGAATTCGAGCGCATTGATCTGAACCAGCGCTGGCTTGGCATAGTCTCGCTCAATGCAGCGCGGCTGGTAGCTATGATCGATATTCCGGATGAATGGGAGATCGGGTCGGCGCTGCTGCGGACCGCGGTTCAGGCCGATTGTCCGCGCGCGATCATCTCGGACCGGCGAATGGGGGCGGGGGCGATTTCCCATATCCAGAGCGCGCTCAGTGCGACGCAATATACGCGACGCAAGCTCAAGGAAATGCCTGCGGAAAAGGACAATTTCCTGAACCGCTTCCTGTTGCGGCCCTTGATCAAAAGCAGTCTTCCCCGTCTGTGGAGCAGAAGGGCCGCGCCGCAATATCTGCAGATATTTGCGCTGGTTGCCGGACTTGCTGGTATCGGAATGGCTGCTTTCGGCTATGCGATCGCAGCGCTTGCGCTGCTGTTTTTCGGCAGTGCCGCCCAATTTGCCCGGACCACGATGCGGCAGTTCGACGGCGTCGCCAAATTTCGGGACTGGACAGCAATCGCGCTCGATCTCGTCGTGGCCAGCGGCGTTGGCATATTGCTGGTGCAGGCATCCGACGCGGCCACCCTGATGCCGAATATCGTTATTTTGCATTGCTGCTCGCGCATCTGCTGCTGCTCAGGAGCGCACCCGGGCCTGTCCGGTTCGCGCTCACTCGGCCGGATATGCGGCTGGTCCTGCTGCTCCTGCTCGTCGCCGCGATTTTCGGACCGATCAGCTATGGCATTTATGCTGCGGCGCTCTACTCTGGCCTGTCGCTCCTTCTCGACCGCTTTCTGGCCGGAAAATTGCCGGATTCATCCAGTCGGCAGAGCGAATAGCGGAATATTCGACTTAGCGGCTTGTTAACCACATTAGGGTACGGCCTAGCTATGGCACAGCGAGTTTTTCCGATGGATCGAAGCAAGCACAATGATATTGTCCGCCGCGCGAGCGCGATGGCCGACAAAGCCTCGTTCGTGGCGGATGATTTTGCGCAAGCCCTTTTTCCGAAAAGCGAAGTCATATTCAACGACCGCATGCGCTCCAATGCCCAGCAATATCTGCGCAGCGTCGTCGAGCAGATTGAAAAACGCATCTGTACCATCGTGACCGGGGATCTGGGCGTCAGCCATGACCTGTTGCTCGGTATCGCGCAACGCGGCAACGGGCAAAGCTTCGCGATGCTGGAACAATCCGGACTGCTGAAGACATCGGAAATCGTCCGCAACCTGTTCGTCAAGACGCAGCAGAGCGAACTCGCGGCGCGATTGCTGCAGAAAATTTCGCAGGAAGATCTCGAATCCACCCTGACCCGGCATCTCGATCACGCGGACCCCGCCGTTGCCAAGGCGGCGATGGGACTGCTTGTCGCCCAATCCAAAACCACCGGCGCCACCGGTGAAATTGCGGCGAGTCTGGCCGATCTGTCACCGGAAATCGCCTATGCCTTCGCCTGGCCGATCACCGCCGCTCTTGTCAGACGCTCCGGTTTTTCCGGCCCGCAGCTGCAGCAGGCAACCGAACGGCTGCTCGCTGCACATGACGAAAGCGCCGGCGTGGCGCGCAAGGCCGAGCGTCTGGCCCAGCTGCTCGATCAGGCCGGCGGCGAGAATATATCCGTGCCCCATCCGATGAGAGACGGTCTGACGTTATTTATCGCGCGGCTGGCCCGGCAATCCGGCCTGACCAGCGATCAGATTGTCGCCTTTACCGCCGAGCCCGATATGGCGCGGCTCGTCGTGGTCATGCGGGCGGCGGATTTTCCGGTTCAGGAAGCCTTGTCGATTTTTGCCGCACTCGACGGCGGCGACCATATCCTGACCGGGGCGACCTATGGCGAGACCGACCGGGACCGCTGCCAGACCCTGGTCACCCGCTGGGCCTCCCCCGAGGCTTTCCAGAATGCCGAACGGCTGCTTTCCGATGATTTTCCGGGCAGTCCTGGTAAATGAGCACGGATCGCAAATTGACCGAGCCGGTGCTGGGACAGGTGGATGTCGACGGATTGCTTCTGTCGGCCGACCCGCTGCTCATGCGGCTCCATCTGCGCTGTGGCGGTAGAGAAGGCGGTCCGCTGGCCGTGCCCGAACTGGCTGAATTGTGCCGTCTCAGTCGGCGACTGGGCATGAATCTCTCGCGTCCGGTGCAGGCATCGGATGACGAATCCCGCATTGAAATGTGGGTGGAGACACGCCTGGCCGCGCCGGAGAAGGCAGAGGCTCTCAACCTTTCGATCATCGACTGGAAGGAATATTCGCACGAAGAGAGCGAGAAAAGCGATCCGTCGCGTGAACGGGACTTTGACCGGCTGGAAGGACGCGGCGCGATCCGCACCGATGCGGCGCTGCGCATCATCGCCCAGCAGATGTCGGGCGAGGCGGAGCAGGATTTTGACGTCATCGGCCACTCTTTGCTCGAAATATATGACGTGGTTCCGCCGTCGGCCCATACCGATTTGCTGGAAGCCGTGGCCGAGCGTCAGCCGATCCGCAATCAGCGCATGCGGCAGAAGAGCGGTGCGGAACGCCTGTTCGTGCTGCAGGGCAATCCGCTGATCGACAAGACCGGCCTGTTTGCAGGCTACCGCTTCACCGCAACGCCGGCCGACGCGGCGGACCGTCCGCCCTCCAGCGCAACGGCCGTAAAAATGGTGGCGGCAAGCTGATCAGCGACAGTCTGTTCGGGATGCAGCTGGGCCCGGCGCTGCGCCAGCCGCTGGGCAAGATTATCGCCAATGCCGAAACGATCAGCAGCAAACTCGAAGGTCCGCTACGCGGAGATTATGCCAGCTATGCCAAGGATATCGCCTCGGCTGGCCGGCACTTGCTCGACCTCGTCAACGATCTGTCTGATCTCGAGGCCATCGAACGGCCCGAATTCACCGTCGCCGGTGACGATATCGATCTGGTGGATCTGGCGCACCGCGCAGCCGGCCTGCTGGCGGTCAAGGCGGCTGATCATCACATCCGTATCGATCTGCCCAACGAGAGCGAAAAATGTCCAGCCAGCGGTGAATTCCGCCGGACGCTGCAAATTCTCGTCAATCTGATCGGCAACGCAATCCGCTATTCGCCCGACGGTTCAGTGATAAAGCTGCGCGTGTCCGGCCAAGATGGATTTGCCCGGATCGCCGTCAGCGATCAGGGAGATGGCGTTGCCGCGGAAGACCAGGAACTGATTTTCGAGAAGTTCGAGCGTCTCGGACGGTCGGGCGATGGCGGTAGCGGGCTGGGACTCTTTATTTCCCGCCGGCTGGCCGGCGCAATGGGCGGCAGCCTGACCGTGGCCAGCGAAGCCGGCGAGGGGGCGACCTTCACCCTGTCCCTGCCGGAACGGAAGCCAGCATAAAAAAGGGGAGCGAAACGCCCCCCTTTTTCCATATTTTGATCAGGATTACCGCTTGTCGATCGGTACATAGTCGCGCTTCGCGGGACCCGTGTACAGCTGACGGGGGCGACCGATACGCTGGCCCGGATCGGAGATCATTTCGTTCCACTGCGCAACCCAGCCGACGGTACGGGCGAGGGCGAAGAGCACGGTGAACATCGAGGTCGGGAAGCCGATCGCCGACAGGATGATACCCGAGTAGAAATCGACGTTCGGGAACAGCTTCTTGTCGATGAAATAGGGATCGTTGAGCGCCATTTCTTCCAGTTGCAAGGCAACGTCAAAGACGGGGTCCTTGACCTTGAGCGTTTCGAACACTTCACGAACCGTTTCCTGCATCACCGATGCGCGCGGATCGTAATTTTTGTAAACGCGATGGCCAAAGCCCATCAGGCGGAACGGATCGTCCTTGTCCTTGGCGCGGGCAATATATTCCGGAATGCGATCGGGATGACCGATTTCCTTCAGCATGTTGAGCGCCGCTTCATTGGCGCCGCCATGGGCAGGGCCCCAGAGGCAGGCGATGCCGGCAGCGATGCAGGCAAAGGGGTTGGCGCCCGAGGAACCGGCGAGCCGCACGGTCGAGGTCGACGCGTTCTGTTCGTGATCGGCGTGGAGGATGAAGATCCGGTCCATCGCTTTTTCAATGGCCGGGTGCACTTCATATTCTTCCGCCGGCACACCAAAGGTCATGCGCAGGAAGTTTCCGGTATAGGACAGTTCATTGTCCGGATAGACGAAAGGCTGGCCGATCGAATATTTGTAAGCCATGGCGGCGATGGTCGGCATCTTGGCGACGAGACGGTGGCTGGCGATCATCCGCTGGGCGGGATCGTTGATGTCGGTGCTGTCATGATAGAAAGCCGACAGCGCGCCAACCACGCCGCACATGATCGCCATCGGGTGCGCATCGCGGCGGAAGCCCTGATAGAAACCGCGCAACTGTTCGTGCACCATGGTGTGGCGGGTGATCGTGTTGGTGAAGTCGGCATATTCGTCCGCGCTCGGCAATTCGCCGCGCAGCAGGAGGTGTGCCACTTCCATGAAGCTGCTCTGTTCGGCAAGCTGCTCGATTGGATAGCCGCGGTGGAGCAAAACGCCTTCGCCGCCGTCGATGAAGGTCAGCTCGGATTCGCAACTGGCGGTCGAGGTGAAGCCGGGGTCATAGGTGAAGGCACCGGTTTGGCCGTATAATTTGCGGATATCAACGACATCGGGGCCCACTGTGCCCGTCAGAACCGGATATTCGAAATTGTCGCCGTTGATGCTGAATTTTGCGTTATCGCCCACGATATTGTCCTTTCTGCTCCTGAAACTCAGGTTTTTCTATTTGATCTGCAAGACGTCCCAATGATTCCTCTTTGCCGAGAAGTATCAGAACGTCAAAAATTCCGGGTGAACTGGTACTTCCTGTCAGTGCCGCTCGCATAGGTTGTGCGAGCTTTCCCAACCCCAATTCGGCAGACTCCGCGATCGCTTTTATGACTTCTTCCGTTGCCTCGAGCGTCCAGTCTTCCAGATCGGTCAAGTCAAGGTGAATCGATTTAAGCAGCGTCCGTGCGTCAGCGTCTAGCAGATTTTCTGCCCGTTCGTCGAGGCCAAGTGGGCGTTTTTTAAAGAGAAAAAGACTGGATCCGGCCAATTCGACCAGATTTTTCGCCCGGCTTTTCAAAACCGGCATCGCCTGACCCAGCAATTCCGTCTCCGATAACGCCAGAGGCCTGCCCAAATCCTGTTCAATCCAGGGTGTCGCGAGGCGAACCAGATCATTATCGGCCGCTTCGCGCATATAATGGCCGTTCAAATTTTGCAGCTTCTTGGTGTCGAAACGCGAAGGAGATTTGCCGACGCCGGACAGGTCGAACCATTCTATCGCCTGTTCCCGCGAGATGATTTCGTCATCGCCATGGCCCCAGCCGAGCCGCAGCAGATAGTTGAACATCGCATCCGACAATATGCCCATGTCGCGATAGGCCTCGACGCCCAGCGCGCCGTGCCGCTTGGACAATTTCGCCCCGTCATTGCCGTGGATCAGCGGGATATGGGCATAGGCGGGCTCGTCCCAGCCCATCGCGCGGATCAGCGCCAGTTGGCGAAAGGCATTGTTGAGATGATCGTCGCCGCGAATCAGATGGGTGACGCCCATGTCATGATCGTCGACGACGACGGCGAGCATATAGGTTGGCGTGCCATCCGAGCGCAGCAGAATGAAATCATCAATCTCGCTGTTCTGGACCGAGACATCGCCCTGGACCATATCGGCAATGGTGACCTTGCCGGCGGTTTCGGTTTTCAGGCGGATCGCATAAGGCGCGCCATCCGGCGCTTCCGACGGATCGCGATCGCGCCAGCGGCCGTCATAGCGCATCGGCTTTTTCTCGGCCCGCTGCTGCTCGCGCATGGCGGCCAGCTCTTCCTGGGTTGCGAAACATTTATAGGCATTGCCCGATGCCAGCAGTTCGTGGGCGACTTCGGCGTGGCGCGCCGCGCGTTCGGACTGGAACACCGTTTCGCCGTCCCAGTCGAGACCGAGCCAGTCGAGCCCATCGGAAATCGCATCAATCGCTTCCTGCGTCGAGCGGGCCTTATCGGTATCTTCGATGCGCAGCAGCGCCTTGCCGCCATGATGGCGGGCGAACAGCCAGTTGAACATCGCCGTCCGGGCGCCGCCGATATGCAGGAACCCGGTCGGGGAGGGGGCAAAGCGGGTTACGACCATATTTGTCTCTTTCGGCTGTTCAGCATAATTTGAATTCACGCTTGCATGATCCCTGTGATAGGATTTTGAAATGCGGGATGGATTGAGCCCGAATGGCACCACAGGCACCGGTTCCGGATCGACTGGCACCGCCCTTAGCACGCTGTTTCACCCGCGACAATTGTCTGATTTATGGCGCGATAAACAACTCTCCAAACTGATTGAAATGCAGCTCGAGAAGGAGCGGGACCAGCTGCCTCTCTGGGTGCCGGTGGCGCTCGGCTGCGGCATTGCCGCCTGGTATAATCTCGCCAATAGCGCCTGGTGGCTGGCCTTCACCAGCCTGTGCGGCGGGATTGCCCTGTTTGCATTGACCAGCGGAGGCGCCACGCGGCTCGGCAAGGCGCTGTTCTGGTTCGCGCTGCTGGCGGCGGCCGGCTGCGCGCTGATCTGGCTGCGTTCTTGGAGCGTTGCCGCGCCGGTGCTGGAACGACCGATTGTCACCACGTTCAATGCGGAAATCGAGCGGGTCGAACCGGTGTTAGCGCGCGATATGGTCCGGCTGACGCTGCGCACCGGTGAAAATTCGGGGTTGCCGCCACGCGTACGGGTCAATGTGCCGCTGGATCGGGCCGGTCCCGGTTTGCAGGACGGCGCCCTGATCCAACTGCGCGCGCGGCTGATGCCGCCGGCCATGCCGGCGCTGCCCGGTGCCTATGATTTTTCCGAGCGCGCCTGGTTTCAGGGGCTCGGCGCGACCGGGCAGGCGCTGGGAGAAATCCGGATATTGCGCGCTGCGGACCCGGTTTTCGCGCTGTCCCGATACCGGCAGCGGCTTTCGGCTCACGTACAGACGCAGATGTCCGGTGCCGCCGGTGCGATTGGCGCCACCCTAGCCACCGGGGATCGCGGCGCTATTGACGACGCGGATGCCGAGGCGATGCGGCGCAGCGGGCTGGCGCATCTGCTCTCGATCAGCGGGCTGCATGTGACCGCGGTGGTCGGGGCGATCTATCTGCTGGTGCTCAAGACGCTCGCCCTGTCGCCCATGCTGGCGCTGCGCTTCCGCTTGCCGATCGTTGCGGCGGCCTGCGCGGCTCTGGCGGCGGTTACCTATACGCTGATGACCGGAGCGCAGGTGCCGACGATCCGGGCCTGCGTCGCGGCCCTGCTGGTGCTGGTGGCGTTGATGATGGGGCGCAGCGCAATCACTCTGCGGATGGTTGCTGCCGGGGCGCTCTTCGTTTTGATCTTCTGGCCCGAATCGCTGGTCGGACCCAGTTTTCAGTTGAGTTTCGCGGCGGTCACCGCGATTATCGCGCTGCACGAGCATCCACGGATCAAGGCGCTGCTGATGCTGCGCGAGGAAAGCCTGCTGCGCCGCGCCGGACGGTTCGTCTTTGCCCTGTTCCTGACCGGTCTGGTGGTGGAAATCGCGCTGATGCCGATTGCGCTCTACCATTTTCACAAGGCGGGGCTTTACGGCGCGCTGGCCAATATCGTCGCCATTCCGCTGACAACATTCGTGATCATGCCATTGGAGGCGCTGGCTCTGCTGCTGGACAGCGTGGGTCTTGGCGCGCCGGTCTGGTGGCTCTGCGAACAGGCCTTGAGCAGCCTGATCGCGCTGGCCCATTTTGTGTCGAGCCGGCCCGGCGCGGTGACGATGCTGCCGACCATGAAGGTGATCGCATTCGCGCTGGTGCTGCTCGGCGGACTGTGGCTCTGCCTGTGGCGGGAGCGCTGGCGCTATTGGGGGCTGGTTCCGATGCTGCTCGGCGGGCTGGTCATCGCCACCACCCGCGCGCCCGATCTCTATATCACCGGTGACGGGCGCCATGTCGCGATCCGCAATGACCGGGGCGAGTTGGCGATGTTGCGCAGCCGCAGCGGCGACTTCATTCGCGACATGATCCGCGAAAATGCCGGTATCGAGGGGGAATCACAGGCGCTGGACGACTGGCCGAACGCCATCTGCAATGCTGACAGCTGTCTGGCGACCGTATCGGCCGGCGGACGAGACTGGCAGATATTGGCGACGCGCAGCGGTCACTATATCCCGGCGCTCGCGCTGGCGGCTGCCTGTCGCCGCGCCGATATCGTGGTCAGCGACCGCCGGCTCCCGGACAGCTGCCGGCCGCGCTGGCTGAAAGCCGACCGTCATCTGCTGTCGCAGGTTGGCGGCATGACCATCGATCTGGAAAACAGGAAAATAGCCACCGCGCTCGGCTGGACCGGCAGGCATATATGGACCCGCTATCGAACTGCCGCGAGTGGAGACGCGACCAGCGGCGACCGCGATCAGTAGCGGCGCAGCAATCCGGCCATCTTGCCCTGAATGCGCACTTCGCCCGCGCCGTAGATCTGCGGTTCATAGGCGGCGTTGGCGGGATCAAGGCGCACCCGGACACCGTCCTTGTGCAGATATTTTAACGTGGCTTCTTCATCATGGATCAGGGCGACGACAATCTCGCCGTCGCGCGCCACTTCGGTTTTCTGGATCAGCGCATAATCGCCATCGAGGATACCGGCGTCGATCATCGAATCGCCGGACACTTCCAGCGCATAATGTTCGCCGGGGCCGAGCAGGGCGGCAGGGACGCTGAGCGCGGACTGGCCCTCCATCGCCTCGATCGGGCGCCGGCGGCAATCCGGCCGTGCAACGGAATTTCCAGCACGTCATTATTGGCCGCCGGAGCGGGATTGGAGATCACTTCGCGCACCGGCGTTTCCGGGTGCAGCGCAACGACATTGGATGGCTCCGCCTCGTGCACGCCGCCCTCGGGCAGTTTCAACACTTCCAAAGCGCGCGCCCGGTTGGGCAGGCGGCGGATGAAGTGCCGCTCCTCGAGCGCGCTGATCAACCGGTGAATGCCCGACTTGGACTTGAGCCCGAGCGCTTCCTTCATTTCCTCGAACGAGGGAGAAACGCCGCTATCCTTCAGCCTGTCATCGATGAAACAGAGAAGTTCATGTTGCTTTTGCGTGAGCATGTCCGGTGTCCTGTTCTGGGAACGAATAAGGAACAATTAAGAAACAAAACGGGGGAAGTCAAGCGGGAAGTGATTATCCCCTGCGCATACGTATTGACAATTCTATGATTATTATCGATATGCAATCATGCATAAATTTTTCAAAGCCCTGTCGGTTTTTGATAGCGGCGCGTCTGTGGCTCAAATTTTTGGACAGGCAATATGGCTGCTCTTGGTCGGCGGGAGCGCCGGCATGACCAGTTGGCTAGCAAAAATACTCCAATAATTGCCCAATTTGGACCGCTAGCGTGGATCGGCGCAGGATTACTGGCCGGTTTGATTGTCGCGATTATCCTCGCTATTATGCAATGGGCTAATCGACAGGTGAAGCATTCTGATTACTTGACGGCACTCACAGCACAACCCACACAAATTAATCCACTGGCAATTGCCTTCGAAAACAGAATTATAAAGATCAGCGACTTAGAATTGCCTGGTCCGATGCTCCACTCAAAAAGAGATTTGCAGGCTGCCAATTTGTAGGCCCGGGCGCTATTGGAATTATGGGTGGGCACCTTGATAACAACGAATTTTCAGAATGTGGGGATGTGATCGCAGTAGATGCAAATAAACTAACTGGTGTGCCATTTCTAGAAGATTGCACCTTCACAGACTGTCATTTTATGAGAATCACTATTATCGTAGATAAGGGGACCGGCCTAGGAATGAAAAAAGCCGGATTCGTGGTCTCGGGATTGGATTAAACAATTACCGTGATTAAGGTAGAAAAATCAGCAAGCGTCTATTTGACAAATTCGGATTCGCAGCCAAACTTTTAGCGAACGCCTTATTTGCACACTTAATTGACTTAACCCGCTTTGCATATCATATCCTTCTCTCAAAATGAGGGTAAGGGTTCTATGGCCGAAAAAGATCGTAGGGTGGTGTCTGACGAAGTTATCAAGTTGGACTACGGAACATTCAGAGATACTGAATTTGTGAACTGTAAATTGATCTATGAAGGAGGGCGCCTCCCGCTTTGGTGAATAACGGCTTTAATAACTGCGAGTGGATATTTGAGGCAGAGGCGCAAAATACCGTACGTTTTTTGAAAGCTCTTTATGATTCTGGAGGCGGTTTCCGTGAGATGGTGGAAGCCACTATTTTGGTCCCAAAAATGACCGGCGCGACTCAAGGCGATGGTGAGCAGCCGCCAGAAACTATAACGTTTTCCGCGAACACATCTTCAGGGGAGGTAAGGTCCTTTGTAACTCCAGTTCAATCAAGGGTTGAGTTTGTAACATCCGAAGTCATGGAGGCGAGAATGGGCCAGTTAAAAGCTGAAATTAAGTCAGATTTCCAGGGCATATTATCTCCAATCGAGATGAAATTGAATGGATTGCCTCAATCTAGCACAATTTGGAAAGGTGTCGGCACAATCGTTGTGGGAATGTTCGGTGCGGTAGGTGCTATTTTGGCATACTCTCTTGGACGGGTGATAGGGTTGATGGGGCAGCTTCAGCCGCTGCCGGATTCAATGATGCTATTATCGATTCAAAGATGGCCGATAGGAATCAGCAGCAATCTATTGATTCTCAGAGAGATTCTATAGATTCAATGGATGATAAACTCGATATTTTGATTGAGCAAAAGTCGAAAGCTAAAGAATGACAACACTTAAAGAAGCCCGAGAAAAGGGCAAACTCAAAGAGTTCATCAAGGAACACGAAGCCGACCATGACGGCGATGAAGCCGCCATTGCGGCAACACTCAAGTCAATGGTTGGTAAGTCGAAACCAGTTCCAAAAACATCGTCTCGGGACGGTGGCGACGATTGAAGCGATACTCCGCTTCCTTGGCATATTTCCAAAGATGATGCGGCGAAACGTGAATGTGAGTGCCAAAGATACCGCGCTTCAACTGTGACCAGAAACCTTCAATGCCGTTGGTGGTCGTGCCGGTAGGGCTAACCCACTGCTTCTCGCTGTGATTGACCGTCTTGTGCCAATATTTGTGACCCGTTCCGTCAAGGCCAGCATAGCTCATGAAATCATCGGTATGGATTTCGGTATGAGGCAGCACGTTGGCAACGATATTGCCCTGTAGCGTCGATTTGCGGCGATTGGGGATAACAACCGTCATGACTTCGCCGTTGCGCTGCATCATGCCCATGATCGCTGTCTTGCCGTCTTTGTTGCCGGGACCGCCACCATGATTGACACCGCCGATATAGGTTTCGTCCACTTCAACGATTTTCATAAAGCCGCCAAGGGGATTTTCGCCGTCTACATCGGCCATATGTTCACGGATAAGGCCAGCCATGCGCCATGCGGTCTTGTAGGTGACGCCTAGCTGGCGCTCCAATTCCTTGGCTGCAACGCCGTGGCGCGTGGTGGTGAACAGATAGATCGCATAGAACCAAAGCTGCAAAGGCGTCCGGCTCTTTTCAAAGGGAGTGCCGACAGTCGGGTGCAGGTGGTGGCCGCACCATTGGCAGGAATAGGCGCGCTCGGCTTTGATCCGATACCAGTTTGAAGCCTTTTTGCACTTTGGGCATTCGTAGCCCTGTCCGAAACGAACATCAAAGATATGCTGCAAGCAAGTCTCGTCATCAGGGAATTGCCGAAAGAATTGTGCGATTGTGAGAGGTTTCTGTTTCATGTCCATTATGTAGCAAATTTGACTACGTATGGCAAGGGGATAATCACTAAGCGGGAAGTGATTAATCTATGGGGTGAAGATCCGGAGATATGGCGGGATGAAAGCTTTGCCCCGAAGGCGGCTATTCGTGCTTTCTGTCACAGGTTGCCCTGCCACAGCCGTCTCTAGATTCGCGGTGCCAGCGTCTCGATGATTTTGCATTCGCCTACGGTTCCATGCTGGCAGGCACCGATCATCCGGCCTAGCTCGGAACGCAGCGTCGTCAGGTCGTCAATTTTTGATCGATCTCGGCAAGATGCCTGCTCGCAATGTCATCAACCGCTTCACAGGATTGATCTTCATTGTCCGACAGGTCGAGCAATTCGCGCAGCGCCTTCAGGGTGAATCCGAGATTCCGGGCGCGGCGAATGAAGGAAAGCCTCGCGAGATGGTTGCTCCCGTAATCGCGGTAATTTGCGCTTGTCCGTGCAGGAGGTGGCAGCAGGCCGATTTTCTCATAATAGCGGACGGTTTCAACCTTTGTCCTTGTCGCCTTTGCCAGTGCTCCAATTTTCATCGCTTGACCCTATAGTTACTACAGGGTCCATAAATATCGGCGAATCGAAATTTGTCGAGGAAAACCATGTCCGATAGTTGCTGCGCCGATGCCTGTGGAACGGGAGATGCGCTGAATGACAAACGCTGGCGGCGCATCCTGTGGATCGCGCTTATCCTCAATGCTGCGATGTTTTTGTGGAAATGGGCGCTGGTGTTCAGGCCGATTCACGGGCGCTTCAGGCCGATGCGCTGGACTTTTTTGGCGATGCTTTCAATTATGCAATCAGCTTGGTGTGGCTGGAATGGCGCTGGCATGGCGTTCGCGAGCGGCGTTGTTCAAGGGGGCAACGATATTGCTTTTCGGCCTATGGGTGCTGGGGTCTGCCTTATGGGCGTTTTTCAGCGGCACGACGCCGGTTGCCGAGACCATGGGCATCGTCGGAACACTGGCGCTGCTTGTGAATGTCGGCGTCGCCTGATGCTCTTTCGCTACCGGACGGGCGACGCGAACATGCGGTCGGTGTGGATCTGTTCGCGCAATGACGCGATCAGCAATGTTGCAGTGCTTGCCGCCGCGCTTGGCGTTGCGCAGACCGGCAGCGCGTGGCCCGATCTCGGAGTGGCCGCCATTATGGCGGGTCTGGCCATTACCGGCGGCATTCAAATCATAAGGCAGGCTCGAAGCGAACTGCAATCCGTTAAGAAGAGCGGAATCGCGGTGGGAGAGGCCAGATGATACAGGCTGTACCCGTTACCGCGTTGATTATTGTATTCCTTGCTTCGGTCTGGCGTGGCTATTCCGTAGCCCGTTCGACCGGCGACAGGGCCTGGGCATTTGGCGCGGCGAAGGGCAGACAGCGTTTGGCCGGGCTTCTATTTGCGATCAGTATCGCCGTTCTGGGAGTCGCGAGCGGGCTGGCTGCGATGCAGCCTGCTACCAGATTTGCCTCGGGCGGTGCACTGCTGGCGGTGGCGGGCACGGTTATAGTGATTGTCTCCCAAATACAGATGGGCCGGGCCTGGCGCGTGGGTGTGCGCGACGGAGACGCGCCGCTGTTCGTGCGGCATGGACTGTTCCGGTTCAGCCGCAACCCCATATTCGCCGGGATGATATTGCTCGGCCTCGGCATCGCCTTGAGTGCCAGCATTTGGTGGGGCTGGGTTGCATTGCTTGCATTCACGCTGGCCTGCCATGCGCAGGTCCGGATCGAGGAAGCGCATCTGGGCAAAAATTTTGGCTCTGCCTACGAGCAGTTTTGCCACGATGTACCCCGCTGGATCAAAATTTCCAAATGATCCTGGATTGATCGCCCGAAATTCTCTTCCGATGGGATGGCGCAAAGCATTTGGAAAAAAACGCGGCTTGGTGACAGACGTATTTCGCGAAAAGCCGCAATCCGGCCTCCTCACGCGACGATTGCTTCCATCATGTTAACAAGGGTCGTGTGGCTGTCTATCGCATATCTATGGCGCAGCCCCAGTTCCCGCTCGAACTTGCGGATCAGGGCAATATCGCGCTCGGGCGAGCCGTAAACCGCTATGGAAGCGTGGCAGATATAGGCGGTCTGGCCCTGTCGGCGGACGATGCGCGATGCGGTTCCGGCGATCTTTCTGCGGTTCAGGCACAGGTTATAGCTGCCGTCGCAATAGGACCCCTCGACCGGACCGACAGTGGCATCGATATACAGTTTCCCCAAAGCGTCCTGCAGCAATCTGATCAGGCCTTGGTAGCTTGCATCGGGCTGCACCGGCTGATTGCCCGCGGCAACCGCCAGAGTGATGTTCAATATGCCGGGCCGGTGGATAACGGTCGAGCCGCCGGACGAGCGGACATGGACGGGCCAGCCTGATCTGGCGCTGGCGTCCGCCGCCTCGGCGAAGCCTGCCCGTCTGGCAACGGGACGCGTCGTCACTAGGCAGTTCCGGTTCTCCCAGATCCTGAGGCAGGAAGATCCGGAGGGCTGGGCGGCGACCCTGTCGATCAGCGCATCCTCGTCATCGATCGCCCGCTGTCCCGAACAAGTCTCGATCGGCGTGCCGGGCGAAATCGCACGCGCCAGGCGGCGGACGAGATCGCGCTCCATCGTCGAGGCCATTATCCTATCGAGCCGACCACTTGCCCGGGAGTGACGATTTCATCCTCTGCCACAGTGATGGATAGCGCGCCGCTGGCCGGGGCAGGGATTTCAAAGCTGGTTTTCTCGACCATGATTTCGGCGACGGTCACGCCTTCCTGAACGGTTTCGCCTTCCCCATAGAGCCAGGTGGCGAGGGCCGCTTCCTGATCCGGCTCCCACTGGCCTTGCGGCACCAATATATCGGTCATTTCTGTTCTCCCATCATGGCGATGACCCTGCTCTCGATCTTTCCGGCATCGGGCAGCAGGAAATGTTCCATTACCGGCGTGAAGGGAATGGGAATATCGGGGTGGGCGATACGTTGCGGCGGGCATTTCAGCGGGCCAGGCAATGTTTCACATATTGTCGCGATGATTTCCGCGCCGATGCCGAAGCTGAGATAATCATCATCGACCACCAGCAGCCGGCCGGTTTTGTGACCGAGGCCAGGATCGATTCCCGGTCCAGTGGCGCTATCGTCCGCAAATCGACGACTTCGGCGCTGATCCCGGCCTCGTCGAGCCTTCCGGCCGCCGCCAGCGCCTGGTGCACCGTGGCGCCGAGGCCGACGATGGTAATATCGCTTCCTTCGCGAACGACCGAGGCCTTGCCGATCGGCACGCAATATTCGCTTTCCGGTGTGTGGTTGATCGAGCCGGCAACGGTTCCCAGCCAGCCCATGCCCTGCAGGGCCTTGTGGAACATGAAGATCACCGGATTGTCGTCGCGGATGGCAGAGAGCATCAGGCCCTTGGCATCATGGGCGTTGGAGGGGATGACCACCTTCATGCCTGGCAAATGTCCGAATGTGGCGTAGAGGCACTGGCTGTGCTGGCCAGCATCGCCATAGCCGCCGCCGACGGAGGTCATCAGCACCATCGGACAGGAGACTTTGCCGCCGGAAAAATAGCTTTGCTTGGCGGCCAGATTGTAGATCGCGTCCATGCAGACGCCGAAGAAATCGACGAACATCAGTTCCACGACCGGTCGCAATCCAGAGGCGGCCATGCCGACGGCCGCACCGATAAAGGCGGTTTCGGAAATCGGCGTGTCGCGGACGCGATCTTCGCCGAAGGTTTCGAACAGTCCGGTGGTCGTGCCAAAGACGCCGCCCATTTTCCCGATATCCTCGCCAATCACCAGAACGGACGGATCGCGCTCCATTTCCTGTGCCAGAGCCTCGCTCATTGCCTTGGCGATGGTCAGCCTGCGTTCTGCAGCGGGTTTTTCGATGGTTTGATCAGGCAAAGACATGGTCAAAAGCCTCCTTGGGTTTGGGATAATCATTGCTGCGGGCAAAGGAGAAGGCCTGGTCGACCAGGCCGCGGGCTTCGCTTTCCGCGCGATCCAGCTCACTCTCTTCGAATCCCGCTTCGAGCAACCGGGTCCGGTAGGCGGGTATGGGATCGATTTCCTTCAGCCGCCTGACTTCGTCCTTCGGTCGATAGCCTTCCGGATCGCCCATGAAATGGCCCTCCAGCCGGCTGGTCTCAATCTCGATCAGGCTTGGGCCGGAACCGGACCTCGCCCGTTCAATCGCGATCCCTGCCGCTTCATATATGGCGTCGGGATCATTGCCGCCGACATGATGGCCGGGCATGGCATAGCCCGCTGCTCTATCGGCGTTGCTGGCAACCGCTGTGCAGGCGCTTTTGGGAACGGAAATGCCATAGCTATTGTCCTCGATGACAAATACCACCGGGGCCTTCCATACTGACGCGAGATTGAGGCTTTCGTGAAAAGCCCCCTGATTGGCCGCGCCTTCGCCCAGAAAAGCAACAGCGACAGCATCGCTGCCCCGCATCCGGGCGGCCATGGCGGCACCGACAGCCGGCCCCATACCCTGGGCGATAATGCCCGAGCAGGAAAAATTCACCGCTGGATCGAACAGGTGCATATGGCCGCCGCGTCCGCCGGCCAGCCCGTCCTTCTTGCCGAAAATCTCGGCAGCCATGGCGTTGAGGTCGACCCCCTTTGCAATCGCGATATGATGCGGCCTGTGAGTGGCGGTGACGATATCATCGGGGCGCAAATGGGCGCATATGCCGACGGCGCAAGGCTCTTGCCCGTCGGACAGATGCATCTCGCCGGGCAGCGGGCCCTTCGCCATATTGAAGACCGGAGTCTTGCCTTCGAAATAGGCGGGCTTGATCATATCCTCGAAATGGCGGCTCTTGACCATCTGGGCATACATCCAGAGGCGCTTGCTGTGGTTGCTGCTCATCGGGCCACCCACCCGCCGTCGATCACCAGTTCGATGCCGGTGACAAAGCGCGATTCGTCGGAGCCGAGATAGACGGCGCCCATGGCGATATCTTCCGGCATGCCGACCCGGTTCAGCGGACATAGCGCCGCGATCGCCGTCCATGGATCATCGGCCGGTACCGATCCGTTCTCGACCCATCCTTCCACCGCCATTTCCAGCATCGGGGTGCGGATGCAGCCGGGATGGATCGAATTGCAGCGGATCGCGTCGCCGTGCGCCGCCCATTCGATCGCCAGGCTTTTCGACATGTGGCGCACAGCACCTTTCGACGTATTATAGGCCAGTTGATCCGGGTAGCCGACGATACCGGCGATCGAGGAAATATTGATCACCGAGGCAGAGGAACCGGATTTGCCCGATTCGCGGAGCATCGCCTCGAGCGTCTTGCAGCCCAGAAAAATGCCGTCCACGTTTACGGACATGACCTTGCGCCAGTCCGCCAGACTATGGTCCTGCATCGGTTTTACCAGTTCCAGTCCGGCATTGTTAACCAAAATGTCGAGCTTGCCGAAATGCCCGGCGACATGGTCTGCCATGGCCTGCCAGTCCTCTGGCGAGGACACGTCCAGATGCAGAGCGGTTGCCCCGATGCGCGCTGCGAGCGCCCCGGCGCCTTCGTCATTGACGTCGCCGATAATGATCCGGGCGCCTTCCTGCGCCATGGCTTCGGCGATTCCGGCGCCAATGCCCTGCGCCGCGCCGGTTATACATACGACCTTGTCTTGCAGTCTGCCTGCCATAATCCCATCCTCTTTATTTTTCTGACTGTGGGAAATAGGCGAACGCTTGCCAGTCCGCTTGTGTCAGCGGGGCAACAAAGTTGATTCTGGGCGAACTGGTAACGGAGCGATGGGCTCAGGCGCGCGGATCACTGCTCCGGCAGGATTGTTTGAACTGTCGTGGCGACTGTCCGAATTCTTTCCGGAACGCATGGCTGAAATGGGAAGCATCGGCAAAACCGCGCCGCATCGCGATCTGGGTGACCGACAACCGGCTATTGCCCGCGTCACCGAGATCGGCCTTGGCGGCGTGCAGGCGACGCTTGCGAATCCAGCTACCTGCGCTCTCGTCGGATTCCTCGAACAGCCGGTGCAGATAGCGCGGGCTGAATTTGAACGCCGCTGCCACCGTTGCCGGGGAAAGATCGGGTTCACCGAGATTGGCCACTATATATTCCTGTACCCTGTTCAGCACGGCCTGCCGGAAAGCGGTGCTCGAGCGGTTGGCGCTTTCCGGTTTGAAGGCCGCCGCAACCAGCTCAACCGTGGCCCGCAACACGGCCGGCCGGTCTTCCGGTTCGACCAGTTCTATGGCCTGGTGGATTTGCACCAGATGGGAGTGCAGAATCGATCCGAGCCCCTTGGTGCCATCGACGCTCAGCCCGCACATATCCTCTATTCCGGGAATCATGATCTTGGCATTGTCGCGCGGGATCAATATCGAATATTGGGTCAACCGGCTGGTGTTCTGGAATTTCGCCGGACGGGTGCTGTCCCAGATCGCGATCTTGCCATTGGTGACGACGGTTTCATTGGCGCCTTGCTCAAGAAGACATTCGCCCTGCGTGAAAAACAGCAGGCAGAAATAGGCGTCATTGCTTTTCTTGACATCGTCCATCGAACGGAATCCGGTTACCGGATCCGCCACGATATGGGTCAGCATATAGTCGTTCACGGCCCGCCGGCGCACTTCGGCTATATATCGGTCATTGAGATCCGATTTCAGGTCCCAGTGAAAATGGGTGCGGTCGAGCACTTCCTGAAACCGGGCAATTGCCTGGTCGGAGGCAGGCTGGCCGACTGCCAGCTCTCTTCCTCAATTATCTTCATATTCCCTCTCCTGCGTCGATGCTACGACGACCGCGCGGCATGCGCAAGACGGTCACGTTTTCTGGCGCAAATTGCCAAGTTTGGTGTCCCTCTGGAACAATTTTGCACCTGTCGGTTCACCTGAATACAAAAATGACGCCGTTCCCAAGCAAGAAACAACAAGCCTCCGCCGGCTAGTAAACGGGCAACTGGATAGCCGCACTCAAGACGGCTCACCGTTCAGGAGAAGGAAAAGAAATGAACAATATTTGTCGCGCAACCCTAGCTGCATCCCTTGCATCGGTTTCATTGCTTGCCCACGGCACCGCGCTGGCTCAGGCCGTGCCGGACAATGTCGATACCGACGAGCAGAGCGGCGGCGTCAATGTCATCGTGGTCACGGCGCAGAAGCGGGCGCAGAATTTGCAGGATGTGCCGGTGTCCGTGTCCGCCTTCGATACGCAGATGATTGCCGACTCCGGGTTCACCAACAGCCTTTCGATCGGCGACCAGGTCCCCAATCTTGAAATCAAGACATTTGGCGGGGTGCCGAATATATTCATTCGCGGCGTCGGCAATAATGATTTCAACAGTTCATCGATCGGTCCGATCAGCGTGTATCGCGATGACGTCGTGGTGGCATCCACCGGCAGCCAGATTTTCTCGCTGTTCGATCTGGAACGGATAGAAGTCGTCCGTGGCCCGCAGGGCACATTGTTCGGCAAGAATGCCACTGGCGGTGCGATCCAGTTTTTCTCCAAATTGCCAGACGACCGGTTCGAGGGGAATGCCCGTTTCGGCTATGGCCGTTTCAGCCTGTTTGAAGGCGAGGTGGCCGCATCGCTGCCGATCACCGACGGATTCTCGGTCCGGGTCGCCGGCATGGTCCGCAAACGGGATGGCGAAAAATTCAACCGGTTCGACGGCACGGACGCGATCGATGTCGACGAAGCCGCGGCGCGCGCGATTTTCCGCCTGCGCCCCGGCCCCGATACTGATCTCCGGCTGACCGTCGGCGGCGGCCGGGATCGCAGCGACTATCTGGAAAACAAGCCGGTGGGCACGATCAACGGAGCCGATCTGTTCGGCTATACGGATCCTTTCCCCGACGACGAGCGCTTGCTCAATTTCAATGGTCCTTCACGCAATCATTCGGACAATGTCTTCGTCAATTTCGTCGCGCAGCATGATTTCGGCGACTGGTCGATCCGCTCCCTGACCGGCTATGACAAGAGCGACGTCGACAATGGCGTGGATGTCGATGGCGGACCGTTCCGGATCGATGAAATCACCTTTTGACGGATGCCGAACAGTTCACCCAGGAATTCCAGCTTTCCTATGACGACGGCACCCTCAATGCGATCGCCGGCCTCTATTATTTCTACGAGGATTTTGACGCGCGCAGCAATGCCGATCTGCTCGGTGAACTGACCTTCGCCCAGGGCGCCTTGCCGGTGATCACCCAGGCCACCCGCAAGAACAAGGCCTATGCCGCCTTTGGCCAGGCAACCTATTCGGTATTGCCCGAGTTGCGCCTCACCGTTGGCGCCCGCTATACGATCGACAAGGTCCGGTCGACCCATCAGGCCGACCTGATCTCCGGATTTTTCGATGACGATATTGCCAATGGCGATCCCATCCCGCTGGTACCATTCGCCAGGCTCAGCGATTCCTACAAGTCATTCTCCTGGCGGCTTTCGGCAGATTATGATGTCACCGATGACGTGCTGGCCTATGTCAGCGTTGACAAAGGGTTCAAGGCTGGTGGCTTCAATATCGGGATTATCACCAATATCGCGGAGCGCACACAGGTCGATCCGGAAACCCTGATTTCCTACGAAGTCGGCTTCAAATCGACCCTGTTCGACCGCAATCTGAGACTGAACGTCGCCGCCTTCTATTATGATTACAGCGATCTGCAGGTCCTGTCGGTCAACACACAGGCAGGCAGTGCCGTGCCGACCCTGGGCCTCGACAATGCCGCCGATGCGAAGATCAAGGGCATAGAAGTCGAGGCGTTCGCGACCCCGACTAACTGGCTCGATCTCGGCCTGAATTTCGGCCTTCTGGATGCCGAGTTCAAAAATTACCAGTCCGGAGCGGTTGATCCGGTCTCCGGCTTGCCCCGGGATTTCTCCGGTAACAGCATGCCGGGCGCGCCAAAATTCACGCTGTCGGCCAACGCCCAGGTTACCGTGCCGGTCGGGCGCTTCGAAACGCGCTGGCGGGCCGAATATAATTACACCGGCAAGAAATTCTATAATAATGCCGAGGATCCGCTGATCAGTTCCGGCGAGGGCTACGGGCTGCTCAATCTGCGGGCCTCGCTCTCCGATCCGGACAATGGCTGGGAGCTGGCGGCCTGGGCCAAAAATGTCACCAACAAGGCCTATATCGTCGACGCGACCGACCTGCGCGGTTTCGGCTTCGTGCCGCGCTATTACGGCGAACGCGCCACCTATGGTGCCGAGCTCCGGCTTACTTTCTAACCCCAGAAGACAGGATATAACCATGGAAATTGTGCCTGAACTGCTGACCACTCCCGAAGATATTGGCTGGTCCAATCTGGTGGAGGGGATCGAATTCAAGCTTTTCTTTGCCAGCAAGGAAACGGGAAGATGGACAGTGTTGTTGCGTTGCCAGCCCGGCAGCTTTTTTCCCCGGCACCGACATCTCGGTGCGGGAGAATATTATGTGGTCAAGGGCAAGATGGAATATCGCATGGGCGTGGCGCTCGAAGGCACCTATGGCTATGAGCCGCTGGATGTTATCCACGACCATACGGCTTTTCCGGAATATACCGAGCTCTATTTCACCAATCACGGTCCGGTCGTTTTCCTCGATGACGAAGACAATGTGACATCGATATTGGATCATTCTCTTTTAACCGAGCTGTCGAACGGATAAGCTGCTGCCGATGCATGAATATGAAAAGTCCATAGCGGATACTATCGCCGATCCGGATCGTTTCTGGCTGGAAGCCTCATCGGACATCGACTGGATTGCAGCGCCGACTATCGGCTGGGACGAGGACAGCAGCAGCTGGTTTCCCGATGGCCAGCTGAATAGCTGCTACAATGCCGTGGACCGCCATGTCGACGCGGGCAGGGCGGACCAGAATGCGGTCATTTACGAAAGCCCGGTTACCGGACGGCGGCAGACATTTACCTATCGCGAATTGCAGGCGGAGGTCGCAAGAACCGCCGGCATGATCGCGGCGCAAGGCGTGGGGAAGGGTGACCGCGTGATCATCTACATGCCGATGATCCCGCAAACCCTGTTCGCCATGCTTGCCTGCGCGCGGATCGGGGCAATACATTCGGTCGTGTTCGGCGGTTTTGCCCCGCCAGAACTGGCGAAACGGATCGATGACGCGGAGCCCAGATTATTGCTCACCGCATCCTGCGGAATAGAAGGCCAGAAAGTCATTCCCTACCAGCCGCTGGTGGTCGAGAGTCTGGCGCAGGCCAGGCACCCGGTGCCGGCCGTGCTGCTGTTCCAGCGCGAGACTCTGCGTGCCGACCTCGGCGATGGCTGGGCGCAGGACTGGTCGGAACAGCTTGCCAAGGCCAAGCCCGCCGAATGCGTTCCCCTGATGTCCTCCGACCCGCTCTATATCCTTTATACATCGGGCACCACCGGAACGCCGAAAGGGGTGGTGCGCGACAATGGCGGACATGCAGTGGCGCTCGAGTGGAGCATGCGCCATATTTACGGCCTGAAGCCCGGCGAATGTTTCTGGGCGGCTTCCGACGTCGGCTGGGTGGTCGGCCACAGCTATATTGTCTATGCGCCGCTGTTCGCGGGTGCCACCGTGGTCCTCTATGAGGGCAAGCCGGTGGGCACGCCGGATGCCGGGGAATTCTGGCGGGTTATCGAGCGCAACAGGGTCTCTGTATTTTTCACCGCTCCAACCGCTATCCGCGCCATTCGCAAGGAAGACGAGGATGGCGCGTTCTATCCGGCAAGCGACTTGCCCTCGCTCCGGGCGGTGTTTCTGGCCGGTGAACGCGCCGATCCGGATACGATAAAATGGCTGGAGAAGCGCCTGGGTCGACCGGTCATCGATCACTGGTGGCAGACGGAACTGGGGTGGCCCGCGCTGGCGACCAGCCTGGGTCTGGGCGATGTGCGGCGAAAGGCCGGCAGCGCCGGTTTCCCGGTGCCGGGCTACCGGTTTCATGTTGTGGACGAAAATGGCGAGGAAGTCGCCCAGGGGAATGTCGGCAATATCGTCATAAAATGCCCCTTGCCGCCGGGTTGCTACCAGAGCCTCTGGGGCAATGAGGAAGGCTTCCAGAAAGCCTTTTCATCCTATCCCGGCTATTATGAAACCGGCGATGCGGGATTCTGCGATGTCGATGGTTTTATGCATGTGATGGGCCGGACCGACGATATCATCAATGTTGCCGGGCACAGGTTGTCCACCGGTCAGATGGAAGGCGCGCTGGCCGAGGTGGAGGGGGTTTCCGAATGCGCCGTGATCGGCGCCGACGATCCACTCAAGGGAATGATTCCGGTCGCCTTTGTTGTCGCATCTGCGCAGATGGACGAAAGCGAGCTGGCGGCAAACTGTATCGCGCATGTCCGCTCGGAAATAGGAGCCGTTGCATCGGTGCGGACCATCCATGTCGTCGCCGCCTTGCCGAAGACGCGATCCGGAAAGATCCTGCGTTCGTCGTTGCGCGCGATCGCCAACGGCCAGGACGTCGTAATGCCCAACACGATCGAAAATCCCGAAGCGATCGAGACCATATTTGCCAAGGTCAGAAACGCCGGGGGCTAGCGATAGGCGCGCGGGAAACGGCTATATAATATATCCACCGGCCGATGCCCGGTCGGGGTTCCGGCTAAACAGGAATATAGGGCACCATCGCGCCAACATCCGCGGCATCCGCCTGGGCCGGGCGGAATAGCAAGGCATTGGACGCAGCGAGCACCGACAGTTTCGCGCTGTCCTGGCTACCGAAGGGCGTTATCCCGGACTGGTCGACCGTCGCCCGCAGAAACTGCGCGCGGGGGCCGTTGGCGGAGAGGGTCTCGCTGGTCGGGGCGCTTTGATAGGCGGGCAGGTAGCGGGCGGCTCCGGCCATGAAGCGGATCAGCGGCAGCAGGAACAAAGTGGCCGCGACAAAGGCCGAAGCGGGATTGCCGGGGAGCGCCAATATCACGGTCTTGCCGAGCGTTCCGGCCATCACCGGCTTGCCGGGTTTCATCGCGATCTTGTAGAAATCGATCTCGGCGCCGAGCTTGCGGAAGGCGGGGCCGACCAGATCATGATCGCCGACCGATGCGCCTCCGATGGTGACGATGATATCGCAATCCTTTGCGCTTTCTAGCGCTTTGCAGAGCGTGTCCATATCGTCGGGAACGCGGCTCAGGCTGCGGGTTTCGGCGGTCAGGCCGGAGAGCATGGCTGACAGCATGACGTCATTGCTGGCGGGGATCTGGTGGGGCAGGGTGGCGCTGCCCGGCGCAACCAGTTCGTCGCCGGTCGAAACCACTGCCACTCTAGGCTGTGTACCGACCGATAACTCGCCATAGCCGGCAATGACCGCTTCGCCGAGCGCCGCCGCATTGAGCAGGCTGCCGGCGGGCAAACCGACGCTGCCCTGCTTGAAATCGCCGCCCTGATAGCGGACGTGGCGGCCTTTTTCGGGTGAGGGTTCTGCGGTCAGGCGGATGGTCGTGCCATCGGCCTCGACATTTTCCTGCATGACCACGGTATCGGCGCCCTCGGGTAGCAGGGCTCCGGTGAAAATACGGGCGGTTTCTCTCGGTTGCAGCGCGCGGCAGGGCGGGCTGCCAGCGGGGCATTCGCCGATCAATGTCCACGGGCCATCGCGGTCCTCAAAGCGGATCGCATAGCCGTCCATCGCCGACATATCGGCTGCCGGCTGCTCGCGCTTTGCGATCAGGTCTCCGGCGATATAGCGGCCGAGCGCATCATGGACGGAAAGCGTTTCGGCGGGCAGGCGGGAGGCCAGCGCGATCAGTCGCTGCTGGGCTTCGTCCAGAGGCAGCAAGCTGCTCATTCCGCGACCCAGTCTCCCGACTTGCCACCGCTTTTCGAGAGCAGCCGGATATCGCTGATCACCATATCCTTCTGCATCGCCTTGGACATGTCATAGATTGTGAGGAGTGCGACAGAACAGGCTGTCAAAGCTTCCATTTCCACGCCGGTCTTGCCGGTCAGGCGGGCCATGGACGAGACCTTGATGCCATCACCCAGAAAGGTGAAATCCACCGCCACTTTGGTCAGCGCCAGCGGGTGGCACAGGGGGATCAGATCGCTGGTCTTCTTCGCCGCCATGATCCCGGCAATGCGGGCCGTCGCCAGCACATCGCCCTTCTTCATGGCGTTCGCTTTTATAGCTTCCAGGACTTCCAGTTTCATCGTGATCCGGCCCTCGGCATGGGCCTCGCGGACCGTGTCGGCCTTGCCGCCGACATCGACCATATGGGCCGCGCCGTCGCCGTCGATATGGGTCAGTTTGCTCATCGGGTTCCTGTCAGCAGTTCGCGGGTCGCGGCCTCGACATTATCCTGTCGCATCAGAGATTCACCTACCAAAAGGCGCGGGCGCCGGACCCGGACAAGCGCTGGCAATCTTCATGGGTGAAAATGCCGCTCTCCGACACCATGATCCGGTCGTCGGGCACCAGCTTCGCCAGCCGCTCGGTCTGGTCGAGGCTGGTCTCGAAGGTCTTGAGATTGCGGTTGTTGATGCCGAGCAAGGGGGATCGCAGCTTCAACGCCCGTTCCAGTTCCGCTTCGTCATGCACCTCGATCAGCGCGTCCATGCCCAGCGCCAGCGCTTCCGCCTCGATCTCCGCTGCCAGAGCGTCGTCCAGCACCGCCATGATGATCAATATCGCATCGGCGCCCAGCGCCCGCGATTCGGCGACTTGCCAGGGATCGACCATGAAATCCTTGCGCAGGCAGGGCAGGTCGACCGCAGCGCGCGCCGCCACCAGATATTCGTCCGCGCCCTGAAAATAGGGCTGGTCGGTCAACACCGACAGACAGGCTGCTCCGCCGGCCTGATAGGCGCGGGCATGGGCAGGCGGATCGAAATCCTCCCGGATCAGGCCCTTGGACGGGCTGGCTTTCTTGATTTCCGCGATAAGGGCAAAGCCGTCGGCTGATTTCGCGCGGATCGCTGCGGCAAAGCCACGCGGCGCGGTCTGGCGGGCGATGTCCTCGCTCAGCTTCGACGCCGGGACATCCGCTTTGCGTTGCGGGACATATTCCCGCGTCGTTGCGCAGATTTCTTCAAGCTTGTTCATTGATTGGCGATCCAGCAATTGAGCATGGCATTGGCAAGCCCCTTGTCGAGCGCTTCGGCGGCTTCCTCGACGCCTTCCTCCCAGCTGTCGACTTCGCCCGCGACCATCAGCGCGGCGGCGCTGTTGAGCAACACGGCATCGCGATAGGCGGATGTCTCGCCCAGCAGCAGCGCCTTCAGCGCAGCGGCGTTATATTGCGCATCATCGCCCTTTATCGCTTCCGCCGGATGGCGGGTCAGGCCGGCATCTTCCGGCGTGATGCGGCTGATCGTGACACTGCCATCGCTGATCATGGCAACGCGGCTGGGACCGGAGATGCTGAATTCGTCGAGCCCTTCCTCGCCGGAGACGATCATCGCCTTGTCATAGCCCAGTTGCAGCGCCGCTTCGGCATAGGTCTCGACCAGATCGGGCGAGGCGACGCCGATCAGCTGGCGCTTGACCTTGGCTGGATTGCAGAGGGGACCGAGCAGATTGAAGATCGTCCGGCGACCGATGGCCTTGCGGATCGGTCCCAGGGGGCCGAGCGCGGGATGATGGTTGGGCGCAAAGAAAAAGCGATGCCGATCTCGCGCAGGCTCTGCTCGCCATTGGTTGCCGCTTTCGCCAGATCGAGACCAAGCGCCTCCAGCGTATCCGCCGCGCCCGATTTGCTCGATGCGGCACGGTTGCCGTGCTTTGCCATCGGAATCTCGCAGGCAGCCACCACCAATGCGGTGGCGGTGCTGATATTCAAACTATGGCTGCCGTCGCCGCCGGTGCCGCAAACATCAATCGCATTGTCTGGCGCATCAACCCCGATCATCCGGGCGCGCATTTCGGTGGCTGCTGCTGCGATCTCGGTGGCTGTCTCGCCCCGGTCGGCAAGATCGACCAAAAATTTCGTGATCTCTTCGGCGGAACAGGATCCGCCCAATATCGCGGAAAAGGCTTCGCGGGCCGATGCTGCGGACAGGGCGCTCGCCGGATCGGGTAAGGTCATGCCAGTTCCTTCGCTTCGATCCCCGCAATCGCCATGAAATTGGCCAGCAGCTTGTGCCCATGTTCGGTAGCAATGCTCTCGGGATGGAATTGGACGCCGTGAATCGGCAGGCTTTCGTGGCGGAAACCCATGACCGAACCATCGTCGGCGGTGGCGTTGACCGGCAGGCTGCCCGGAATATCCTCGACGATCAGCGAGTGATAGCGGGTCGCGGTATAAGGCGAGGGCAGGCCGGCAAAGACGCCGCTGCCGTCATGGGTCACCGGCGATGTCTTGCCGTGCATCAACCCGCCGCGCACGACCTTGCCGCCGAAATGCTGGCCAATGCTCTGGTGACCGAGACACACGCCGAGCAACGGTTTCTCGGCATCGGCGCAGGCCGCGACCAGATCTAGCGATATGCCCGCTTCATTGGGGGTGCAGGGACCGGGGGAAATCAGAAAGGCTTGCGCCCCGGTGGCCAGCGCTTCGCTGGCGGTCAGCGCGTCGTTGCGTTCCACGCGCACCTCGGCGCCCAGTTCCATCAGATAATGGACCAGGTTGAAGGTGAAGCTGTCATAATTGTCGATAACGAGGATCATGCAAAGCTGCCTAATCGGAAATTCCGCTCTCGCCAAGCTTTGACGTGCGACCGAGTGCTGATAAAGCACCGAAAAGGGAGAATATTTCATGGGCGAGCCCGTCACCGTCAACATTCCGCACAAACTGGGTCTGGCCGAAGCCAGGAACCGCATCGGCAGCGGCATCCACACGCTCAGCGATGTCATCCTGGGCGCCAGCCTGACCGATCACCATTGGGAGGGTGACCATCTCCACTTCACCCTCGAAGCCATCGGCCAGCGCATCGTCAGCGACATGCATGTTCGCGAAGACGAGGTGTATGTCGTGCTCGACCTGCCGCCGATGCTGGCGATGTTCGCCAACAAGATCAAGGCGAAGCTGATGAAGGAAGCGCCGAAGATGCTGGAGTGAGTCTGGTTGTTCAAGGATGGCTTTAGGCCCTATGCGGACTCTAGCGCTGGTCATTTTTAAAGGCATCAAGTTGGGTGACTTGCGAAACGGCAGATACCACGTCAGAAACGCGAAAGGCTGCTATTGTGACATGAGATGATTGCTGATTTAGGCGGGGCTAGGCATCAGTTTGAGTCGTTGGTCGTAATATCGTTTGTGGTAAATTTCTTTGCCGCTACGCAGCTTGTATGTTACCCACAAATATAAAGCATTTTTGGGGCTGCTCGCAATATCAAATTCAGCAATTTGCTCGAGATTGGGATGGCGGGAAAGTCGCTGGCATTCTTCCAGCAATTCTTGATAGGGTACTTTTAGAAAAGCTTCCAACTCTGGTCGGCCATATTCATGGTCAACTGGGTTAAAGTTCCCGGCCCCAGTTCGTTCGCATTGCTCCACATTGCAAGGCTTCTGTATGCTTTCAAAGATAAGGTCGAACCCTTGAACTTTGCCCTGCAGTATCTCCACAGGTCGTCGCTGCAATACTTCGCAAATACGTTTTGCATGTTTTGGGTTTACTCGTGGACCTAAATAAACGCGCTGAAGTGCGTCGTCTAGATAATGCTTGGGTCCCACTTCCCCTGTAATGAACCGCCATTCCTTTTCGTGTGCCCATTCACTGCGCTTCCTAGTGATGCGCGCTATGACGGCCTCTTTGTTCGCAACTTCAGCGATTGTCAGTGCTGGCAGGGCCTTTCGCGCATAAGTAACTGAACGCAGATGCTCGTTTTGAAAATCACCAATCTCTAGCTGAGAAGACTCAAACGCCAAACACATCCCAGCAAAATTGCTTCCATAGTAGGCCCACATCGGTAAGTCTTCATATGTGCCTGCAAACGAGACTAGCGCAAACTGCTCAATCATTTCCGACAGCATCCTGTACATTTCAACGGTACTTTTGCCAGTCGTTGTGAGAAGTGCATCTAGTATATGGTCTGCCGGTCCGCCAGTTTCATAAAACGCCTCCATCGGGTCGTTCATTGCTGAAAACGGTGGAGCGTAAAGATAACTCTCTTTGAGCGCACGCATTTCTCTGTTTATGAGTTCTTCGTTTAACGGACGAAAGCGGTAAAGCAGCCGAGGTATCTTCATTTCATCTATATACGGGTTTGAATCAAGTTGGCCAACGACCATAAATCGTGTTGCATTTGCAAATTCTGCCTCTCCGTTCGCGCCCAGATCGATGCCACTCCCATAGAAAAAAGATACATATAAAGCGCCCACTTTTGGCGACTTTCAAATCGATGCCAAATGGCGGCTTGTGGAGCGAAAGCCGGCGGAAAGAAACTGCACGCGCCATGTTCGTTTTGCGCCCAAAGCAGACTTCTTAAATTACTGCCCAAACCCCACATCCCGCGCCCGCTTCACAGCCTCTTTAGCGGCAGCCAGCAACGCGCCTGCTTTCGCGCGACATTCCGCCAACTCATAAGCCGGATCGCTGTCCGCTACGATGCCTGCGCCGGCCTGCACGTGCAGCGTGCCATCCTTCACGATACCCGTGCGCAGAACGATGCAACTGTCCATGCTGCCATCCGGAGAGAAATAGCCGACGCCGCCGGCATAGGCGCCGCGGGTTTCCGGTTCGAGTTCGGCGATGATCTGGCAGGCGCGGACTTTCGGCGCGCCGCTGACCGTGCCGGCGGGGAAACCGGCGAACAGGGCGTCGAGTGCGTCTTTGTCCGGTGCCAGCTCTCCCACGACGTTGGAGACGATATGCATGACATGGCTGTAAAATTCGACCGTATAGCTGTCGGTGACCTCGACGCTGTGCGCGCTCGCCACCCGGCCGACATCGTTGCGGCCGAGATCGAGCAGCATCAGATGCTCGGCCCGTTCCTTGGGGTCGGCGAGCAGGCTGTCCTTGTTCGCTTTGTCTTCAGCCGCATTCTTGCCGCGCGGCCGGGTGCGGCGATCGGCCGGATGGTGACTTCGCCGTCGCGCGCGCGGACGAGGATTTCCGGGCTCGAACCGGTGAGCGCAAAGCCGGGCAGGTCGAGGAAGAACAGGAACGGTGAAGGGTTGATCCGGCGCAGGGCGCGATAGAGTTCGATCGGCGGCAGGGTGAAGGGCGTGGTGAAGCGCTGGGCCAGCACCACCTGGAAGATGTCCCCGGCCTCGATATAATCCTTGGCGCGCAGCACCATCTCGCCATATTTTTCGGGCGAGACCCGGGGCGTGAACTCCGGTTCGCTCGGGCCGGAGGCGTCGGAGCCAAACTGTTCGGTGTCCGGTAACCGTCCTGCGACGAGTTCGGGACGGACGGGGTTAGCCAGTCCGCGCTGCGCTTCGTCCAGTCGTTCCTCCGCCGAAGCGATCTTGGCTTCGCTATCGCCAGCGGTCTCGGGCCAAACGGGCGCCACCAGAAACAGTTCATCGGCCAGCCGGTCGAAGATCAGGATCACCGTCGGCCGGACGAACAGCATGTCGGGCAGGTCCAGCTCGGACTGCGGGGCACGCGGCAGCTTCTCGACCAGGCCGATGGTCTCATAGCCAAAATAGCCGACCAGACAGGCGAGGGCGCGGGGCAGTTCTTCCGGCACATCCATCTGGCAGGTCTTGACCAGATTGCGCAGGGCCGAGAGGCTGTCGCCGCTTTCCGGGGCAAATGCGTCGCGGTCCTGCAGCCATATCGGGTTGATCGCGGCTTTCTCGCCATCGGCACGGAACACGAGATCTGGCGCGAGGCCGATCATGCTGTGGCGTCCCCGGGTCTCGCCGCCTTCAACCGATTCGAGCAGATAGTCACCGCGGCCATCTTCCATCAGCTTCAGCGCAGCGGATACCGGTGTTTCGGTGTCGGCAACCTGCCGCCGCCAGATCAGCGCCGGCTTGCCGCTGTCCAGTGCCGCGCGCGCCGCTTCTATTCCGAAACTGCCCGCCATATTGGGATCAGTTCCCGCCGAGCAGCTGTTGTTTCAGCGCGGTCAGCGTATCCTGGTTGCGCTCGACGCCGACATCCGCCTTCATCGCGTTGATGAACTGCGATGTATATTCGGTGCCGAATACCTGTTTGAACTGGGTCTTTGTCGCGTTCAGCAAATCTTCCCGCTTCGATGCATCGCCGCGATTGAGCTTGTCGAGTGCGACCACATACCATCCCTGGTCGCGCGGTGCGGCCAGGGATTTTGCAGTGCCCTGCGCCATGCTGAACATCAGGCTGAGCGGCGCGGGGACCTGTCCCTGCTGGCTCTGCCGCGCGAGTTCGGCCCGGGTGGCGCTGATCTTCTGGACATTGGGCAATTTTACCCCGGCATCGGCAACAGCCTTGGACAGAGGCGTCCCGCTACTGACCGCCTTGGCGATCTTGTCGGCGACCGTTTTTGCCTTTTTCGATCCCTGATCCAGCATATAGTCGCGGGTCACCAGCTGCTCGATTTGCGCCAGCGGCGGCGGCGCGGATTCGGTGATTTCCGAGACATCGATCGCGGCATATTTCTCGCCGGGAACGATCTCGACGATCTGCGGATCGCTATCCTCATCCACTGCAAAGGCAATCGGCAATATCCGCTGCATTTCGGGGATGGGTTTGTAATTCCGGTCATTGGGGTTCTGGCCATTGGCGAGAAGCGGAGGGGTGGACTCGATTTTCAGCTCTTCGGCCTTGGCGATGTCACCCAGCGTCGCGCCATCGGCAAATTCGTCTTCCAGACGGACAGTCAGCTCGGCGATCGCTTCCTCGATCTTTTCGCGGGTCAGTTCGGCGACAATCTCTGCGCGGACCTGTTCCAGCGAACGGGCCGGGATCTGCTTGACGTCCTGGACCTTGACGATGTGCCAGCCGAGCGCGCTTTGCGCCGGTCCGGCTATCGCGCCCGCACGGGCGGAAAAGGCGGCATTGGCCACGGCTTGCGATGCGCTGTTGGCAAAGTCGGCCTTGTTGACCGGTCCCACGGCAGAAGCTGATAACCCGACCGACTGGGCCGCCTGGTTGATCGAGGTGCCGGCCTTGATCTTGTCGGCCAGCGCCTTGGCGGCGGCCTCGGTCGGCAGGATGACCTGGTTGAAATTGCGGGTCTCGCTAGCCGAATAGCGGGTATTGTTCAGCTTGTAATAGCCGGCAATTTCCTTTTCGCTGGGCTTGATCTTGTCATTGAAGCGCGATTTTTCGAACAGCGCATAACGGATCGTCCGCCGTTCGGGGATCGTATAGCGTGAGGCATTCTTGGCATAAAAGGCTTCGATAGCGGCTTTTGCCGGTTTGATGTCATCGATGAAAGCGACCGAAGGTACGGTTGCAATCTGCCCCTCCCGCGATTCCAGCAGCAGAGAGGCATAAGGCGTGACCAGTTTCTCCGGCACGGCCGCTCCGAAACCGGCGGCCGTCACCAGCTGGTTTGCCATCAGATTGCGAGTGAAGTTGTCGCGCAGCTGCGTCTCGTTGATGCCCTGCTGCTGCAGCGCGCGGCGGAAATTTTCTTCGCTGAACTGGCCATCGGCGCCCTGGAAAGTCGGGATGCTGGCAATTTCCCCGTCGACCAGCCGCTTGCCGGCGGCCATGCCGTATTTGGCACCGAAGTCGGCAATGGCGAAACTGTTGATCAGCTGTTCGAGAACCTCGTCAAAGCCGCCGCCATTGATGAAGGTCTTGAGATCCAGCCCGGTATTCTGACGCTGTTCACCGCGAAACGCGTTGTTGACCGACTGGTTGAGCTCCGCGCTGGTCAATTTGCTGTCGCCAATCTTGGCAGCCGTACCCGATCCGGTCACTCCGCCGAAAGTGCCGCTGCTCGACACGTCGGCCGTGGCAAAGGCAATGGCGATCAAACCGACGAAACAGAAGGTCAGAAAAAGGCCCAGTTTCGAGGAAAAAATACGGCGGAAAAAACTGATCATGAAGGAAATGTTCCATTGCGCGAGGTGGATTTGGGCTTGCTTTAGGCGGCTTGGCTTTGTGGTTCAAGCAAAAGACTGCGGAAGGAAATTGGCAAGCGGGACGATATTTGTTAGCGGGCGCAGATTGGAAAAACGGAAAAGGCTGAGGGCATCATGGCAAACCGCAAATATATTGTCGGCAACTGGAAAATGAACGGGCTGCGCGCGCAGCTTTCGGATATAGCGGCGATCGCCGCAATTGCCGCCAATAATGAAGGCGCCGATGTCGGAATCTGTCCTCCTGCCACACTGATCGCCGCAGCGGTCGAGGCCAATCCCGGCTTCGCCATCGGTGCGCAGGATTGTCATTTTGCCGAAAGCGGCGCGCACACCGGATGCCTGTCCGCCGCAATGCTCAAGGAAGCGGGCGCAACCTATTCGATTCTCGGCCACAGCGAGCGCCGCGCGGACCAGCAGGAGGGCGATGCCGAGGTGAAAGCCAAGGCCGAAGCTGTCCATGCGGCCGACATGGGAGCGATTATCTGCGTCGGCGAGACCGAAGAGGAACGCGATGCCGGCCAGGCGATTGAAATCGTCACCATCCAGCTCGCCCGATCCTTTCCCGCCGGGGCCAGCGCCGACTGGCTGACCATCGCCTATGAACCGGTATGGGCAATCGGCACCGGCCGCGTCCCCGCCGCCAGCGATGTCAAGGAAATGCACGCCGCAATCCGGGCGAAGCTTGGAGAATTGATGGGGCAGGGCAGCGACGATGTGCGTATTCTCTACGGCGGTTCGATGAATGGCGGCAATGCAGCGGAATTGCTGGCAGTACCAAATGTCGATGGCGGACTGGTCGGTGGCGCCAGCCTGACGGCAGCGAAATTCGGACCGATTATCGAGGCGGCCGCGGCGGCCTGAACGGGCTGCCTGAAATTTGATTGCTCGTGCGGGGCCTATTTTGACCGGCGACCCGGGATCCCGGTCTTGTCTGGTCAGAAGGCAGGCAAGGCCACCCGTATAAGTGAAGTGCATCATCGCTTGAACTCCGACGGGGCAATCGCTATGTGCGCTGCACGTCGGAGCGCATGCTCGCTATATTTAGTTCGGAAAATCCATGTTTCTTTTTCTCACCGTCCTTCAAGCCATTGTCGCCGCCATGCTGGTGGGTGTCATATTGATGCAGAAATCCGAAGGCGGCGGACTGGGTGTCGGCGGCTCGCCGTCCGGCATGATGTCGGCGCGCGGTGCGGCGGATTTGCTCACCCGGACGACTTCGATTCTGGCGGTCCTGTTTGTTGCCCTGTCGATCACGCTGGCGGTTCTGGCCGCTGCGGAAGGCAAGGTCGAAACGATCGACCAGAGCCTGCAACGCGATACGGCACCGGTCTCCGCTCCGGCTGACGATGTGCCACTGGTCGGCGATGATCCGCTGGCCGCCGCGGCCGCTGCAGCAGCAGAGGAAGAAGCGCCGGCAACCGGCTCGGACGGTTCCATTCCACTCGACCAGTAAGGCTTTCGGACACCTTCGTCCGTCCCCGATCCCCGCAACAGTCCGACCAGCGTCCGTGCGCGCTGATTCGTCCGCTGCCTGTTGAGCGGACAATGACAGCCTCCAAATAATATTTATTTCGCTTTTCCGGATTCGCGGGATTGCCATATGTGCCATTTACGCCTTAAGCCTCTCCTCCCATGGCGCGATATATTTTCATTACCGGCGGTGTGGTTTCCTCTCTTGGCAAAGGTCTGATGGCGGCGAGCCTCGGTGCTCTGTTGCAGGCTCGCGGATATTCCGTGCGAATCCGGAAACTTGACCCCTATCTCAACGTTGATCCGGGCACGATGTCGCCCTATCAGCACGGCGAAGTCTATGTCACCGACGATGGTGCGGAGACGGATCTCGATCTTGGCCATTACGAGCGCTTCACCGGCGTTCCGTCGCTGCAATCGGACAATGTCACCTCTGGCCGAATCTATCAGTCGATCATCACCAAGGAGCGCCGCGGCGACTATCTCGGTGCCACTGTGCAGGTTATTCCACACGTTACCGACGCGATCCAGGCTTTTGCCGAAGACAAGCTGGACGGCATTGATTTCGTTCTCTGCGAAATTGGCGGAACGGTTGGCGATATCGAGAGCCTGCCTTTCATCGAAGCGATTCGGCAGCTGCGCAACAAGGTCGGTCGGGACAATGCGATTTCCGTGCATGTCACGCTGGTCCCCTATATTGCCGCTGCTGGCGAGCTGAAAACAAAACCGACCCAGCACAGCGTCAGGGAATTGACCTCGCTGGGTATCCAGCCGGACATATTACTCTGCCGCTGCGAACATCCGCTACCCGATACCGAACGGGCCAAGATCGCCCAGTTCTGCAACGTCCGCAAGGAATCGGTGATCCCGGCGCTGGACGCGAGCAATATCTATAATGTGCCGCTCCAATATCATCAGGAAGGCCTGGATCGGGAGGTGCTGCGCGCCTTTTCGATCGATGATGCCCCCGAGCCCGACCTGTCCCGCTGGTATGATGTCATGGAACGGATCGAACATCCGGAAGGCGAAGTCATCGTCGGCGTGGTCGGCAAATATGTCGGTCTGCAGGATGCTTACAAGTCGCTGCAGGAAGCGCTGTTTCACGGCGGTCTTGCCAACCGTGTCAAGGTACAGGTCCGCTGGCTCGATGCGGAACTGTTCGAGAATGAAGAGGATCTGGCCGCTAAACTGGAGCCGCTGCACGCGATCCTGGTGCCCGGCGGTTTCGGCGAGCGTGGCAGCGAGGGCAAGATCGGCTCGGTCAAATTCGCCCGCGAAAACGATATCCCGTTTTTCGGCATCTGTCTGGGCATGCAAATGGCCTGTGTCGAAGCGGCCCGCAATATGGCCGGCATCGAGGGCGCGTCGACTACCGAATTTGGTGAAACCGATGAGCCGGTTGTCGGCCTGATCACCGAATGGATGACCGAAGAAGGTCTGCAGAAGCGCGAGGCCGGCGGCGACCTGGGCGGTACGATGCGGCTGGGCGCCTATGACGCGGTGCTGCAGCAGGGTTCGAAGATCAGCGAGATATATGGCAGCCGCGAAATCAGCGAACGCCATCGCCATCGCTATGAGGTGAACAAGGGCTATGTCGAGCGGCTGGAGAAAACCGGCCTGATGTTCTCGGGCATGTCACCTGACGGCGAACTTCCCGAAACCGTTGAACGGCCGGATCACAGCTGGTTCGTCGGCGTCCAGTTCCATCCGGAACTCAAGAGCAAGCCTTTTGACCCGCATCCGCTTTTTGCTTCTTTCATAGCCGCGGCCCTGCAACAAAGCAGGCTCGTCTAGGCGCGAAACGCTATTGTTCTGGCTAGTTTCCACAATATGTCGAATCTGTCCAATATGTTTTACAGGATGTGACTATTGTCACACGCATACGGCGAACGGAAGCTAGTTGAAAAGCTTCGATAGAAGGCCGGAGGACGGGTGCAGTGAAAGTCGAAGAACTGGCAGATATTTTGGCTGAGCACAGCCTGTTTGCCGACTGCGACGACGCTGAACTGGCAGACTTGATATTGCGCGGGCATTTCATGCAATATAAAAAGGGGACGAACTGATCATGCAAGGTGATCCTGGAAACTCGCTGCTGATATTATTGTCAGGTAATGCGCGCACCAGCATGATCGCCAGCAATGGTTATGAAGTTGTTCTCGACTATGCGGAAGCCGGACAGGTTCTGGGTGAAATCGCGCTGCTGGACGGCGGCGAGCGGACAGCCAGCGTGACTGCCATCGAGCCGACATCAGCACTCTCGATAACGCGGGAAGCGTTTGAAGACATTCTGGCAAAGCACAAGAATATGGCTTTGCGCTTGCTAAAGGTCATGGCCAAGCGCATCCGGATGGCCAACAGCATGATCGAAGGCGATCGGGCCTATACATCTGGACCGCGACTGGCGCGCTATCTGTTGAGATTATCGGTGGTCGGCGCAGACGAGGGGCGTCTGAAGCTGGACCTGAGTCAAAGCGAACTCGGCAATTTTGCCGGCATGTCGCGCGAACATATCAATCGGCAGCTGTCCTCATGGTCGGAAAGCGAGATTGTGGCAGTGGAAAGCGGAAAGGTCCGGATATTGGACCACGCCATGCTTTCCCATATTGCCGAAGCAGATTCTTGACGAAAATTGGCCTTTTGCGACCCGGGCTAATTATCGTCAAGAGTGACACCAAGCGGGTGTCAGGGGCAGTCGGATCCTCATCCGGCTGCCCCATTTCATTCCACCGCCATTGTAAAGACGCCAAATAAAAAGGCAGCCAGATCGCTCCGGCTGCCCCTGAAATTTGCGTTGGTCCGCTGCTTAGGCGGCTTTGTCTTCTTTCTTCTTCCGCTTGTCCGCTATCTTGGTGACATTGTCGCCCTTGTTGATCGCGATCGTTTGCGGCCGCATTGCTTCGGGGATTTCCCGAACAAGGTCAATTTCGAGCAGGCCGTCGGCCAGCGCGGCATTTTCCACCCGGACGAAATCGGCGAGTTCGAAACGCCGTTCGAAGTTGCGGTTGGCTATTCCCATGTGCAGGAACTGCTTGCCTTCATGGTCGTCGGTCTTCTTGTTGCCGGCAACGAGCAGCAAATTCTGCTGGGCGGTAATTTCGATTTCGTCATCCTTGAAACCGGCGACCGCCAGCGTGATCCGGTAATGATCTTCACCGCTGCGTTCGATGTTGAACGGCGGGTAATTCTCGGATTGCTGCGCGCGGGCATTATTTTCAAGAAGGTCGAACAGCCGGTCAAAACCTACGGTCGAGCGGCGATAGGGGGTAAAGTCAAAACGATTCATATCTATATCCTCTGCGATTGAGCAATGTAAATCCGGACCCGCATATGCGGCATCCCTTTCGTTGTTGTGGAACCCGAATGGCGTTCCACATGACTAAAGATATGATCAACTTTGCGGATTTCAAGAGGAAGAAAAACCAGAGATACCAATGGCTTGAAAATTTTCAGCGCAAAAACGCCCGGATGCCGATAAGCACCCGGGCGAAAATGGTGACGAATTAATCCGTCCCCTGTTTTCCCGTCCTATTCAACGCCGCTTGTCCCCCAACATTTGGCGGAACCGGAAGGGATCCCTGAACCATGACCCGTTAATCGAGATGTTTGATTCTGTAATCATCTCTGATCGACTGACATAAATTTGTCATGGTAAAATTGGGGGTTTCGCAAGATTGGTCTCCGCTTGTGTCATATCGGCAACAGCATATTTACCACCATGCCACTTGCTTGCCCCGACCTGCGACCGTAAAGGCAGGGAAACCTGATCCAAGGAAGTTTTCGCACGTCATGCTCCTATCCCGTTACGAATGGGTCATCGCAAAACGCTATCTGTTGCCGGGCAAGGGGGAGGGGTTCATCTTCCTCGTTGCCAGTATCAGCCTGGTTGCGGTCATGCTCGGCGTCGCCGCGCTGATCGTGGTGATGAGCGTCATGAACGGCTTCCGCGCGGAGCTGTTCGACAAGATCGTCGGCCTCAACGGCCATGCCGTGATCCAGGGCTATGGCGGGCGTCTGCCCGGATGGCGAGACCTGCTCGAAGAGACCCGCGCGACCGAAGGTGTCGTCTCGGCCTCGCCGTTGATCGAACAGCCCCTGCTGACCACTTTCAACGGACGGGTTGAAGCGGTGCTGGTGCGCGGGATGGAAGTACCGGACATATTGAACAACGAGACGCTCGACGGAAAAACCGTGGCCGGCGACCTGGCGCGCCTGGAAGCCGGGTCGGGGCGGGTTGGTATCGGCAGCCGGCTGGCGACCACTTTGGGCGCGCAGGTCGGGAGCCGGATCACCATCATCAATCCTCAGGGTCGCTCGACTCCATTTGGAACTGTGCCGCGGGAAATCGCCTATGATGTGGCCGCGATATTCGAAGTCGGTGTCTATGATTATGACAAGGCATTCGTGATCATGCCGATGGAGGACGCGCAAACCCTGCTCTTGCTCGGCGACCAGATCGGGATGATCGAAATCAAGACCAATGATGCGGACAATGTCGGCCAGATCATCGCGCCGCTGATACCCAAGGTGGCCGACCGCGGAGTGATCACCGACTGGCAGACGATGAATGCCTCGCTGTTCGAGACACTGCAGGTCGAGCGGGTGGTGATGTTCGTGATCCTCTCGATCATCATCCTGGTGGCCGTGTTCAACATATTGTCGTCGCTGATCATGCTCGTGCGCGCCAAGACCCGAGATATCGCGATTCTGCGCACCATGGGGGCGTCTCGCGCATCGCTGGTGCGGATTTTCGTGACGGTTGGCACGTCGATCGGGACGCTCGGCATCGCCGCCGGGATCATCCTGGGCCTGATCGCCATCTATTTCCGCCAGAATGTGATCAATTTCGTCCAGATCATCACCGGGCAGAATCTTTGGGACCCGTCTATCCGCTTCCTGACCGAATTGCCGGCGCGAACCGATCCGATGGAGGTCGTGGGTATCGCCGGGCTGGCGCTGCTGTTCAGTTTCCTGGCGACACTCTATCCCGCCTATAAGGCGGCCAGTACCGATCCGGTCCAGGTGCTTCGCTATGAGTGACAGAAAAATCGAGAAAACCGTAGAATTGCGCGAGGTAAAGCGCAGCTTCATTCAGGGGGATGTCAGGATCGAGGTGCTTCGCGGCGTCAATCTGGATATCCATGCGAATGAAATCGTCGCGCTGGTCGGTCCCTCCGGATCGGGCAAGTCGACCCTGTTGCAGGCCGTCGGATTGCTCGAGGGCGGCTTTGAAGGATCGATCAAGCTCAACGGCGAGGAAACGGCGCAATTGCCAGCCAGCGGTCATACGCGCATCCGGCGCGATCTGCTCGGTTTCGTCTATCAGTTCCACCATTTGCTGCCCGACTTTACCGCGCTGGAAAATGTAGTGATGCCGCAGCTGATTGCCGGTACCAGCCAGAAGGCGGCGGAAGAGAGAGCCGAAACTTTGCTGCGCAGCCTGGGTCTGGGAGCGCGGCTGGATCATAATCCGAGCAAATTGTCCGGCGGGGAGCAGCAGCGGGTCGCCGTTGCCCGGGCGCTGGCCAATGCCCCGAAACTGGTGCTGGCCGACGAGCCGACCGGCAATCTTGACGAAGCGACCGCCGATCTGGTGCTCTCCGAATTTATCGCACTGGTCCGGCAGGAAGGCAGCGCGGCGCTGATAGCGACGCATAACGAGCGTCTGGCTGCCAGAATGGATCGGGTTGTCCGGCTGCACGAGGGTGTTTTAACCTAGGATTTTCGGCTCGAATCGAGAATGGCTTTGACATTTCCCGTGCGAGTATCAATCTGTGGGGCGGGGAATACCTAGAAACAAACATTGCGGGGCGCATATGAAGGTTACGGAATTTCAGGTAAAGCAGGCGGATGGTTCGATGGAGGACTTGTCCGCTCATAAGGGCAAGGTGCTTCTGATCGTCAACACCGCCTCGAAATGCGGGTTTACGCCGCAATATGAGGGGCTCGAAAAGCTGCATCAGGAATATCACGACCAGGGCCTCGAAATACTGGCTTTCCCTTGCAACCAGTTCGGCAACCAGGAGCCCGGTGATGCCGACGAAATCAAGAATTTCTGTTCGCTGAACTATGATGTGAGCTTCCCGCTGATGGCCAAGATCGACGTCAACGGCAATGATGCCGACCCGCTCTGGAAATATCTGAAAACCGAGAAATCCGGTCTGCTCGGTTCCCGGATCAAATGGAATTTCACCAAATTTCTGGTCGACCGCGAGGGCAATGTCGTTGCGCGCTACGGTCCGGCGGTGAAGCCGGAACAGCTGAAGAGCGAGATTGAAGCGCTGCTATAGCGGTCCTGTTTGCCGAAAATTTCCGCCCGGTCAGGATCCCGCGCAACCGTCCGGCAAATATGCTGTGGACAAATGGTCGATAGTTCGGCTCCGCATGATCGTCCCCATATGCAAGAGCGCGATGGCACGCTAGTCTGACGATCATGGCCCAGATCCCTTTCGTCCATCTCCGTACCTTTTCTGCCTATACGATCCTGGACGGAGCGATGGAGCCCGCAGCGATTGGCGCTGCGGCCAAGGAGCGCGGTTTTCCGGCGGTTGCGCTGTGCGACCGGATTGGTCTTTTCGCTTCGATGGCGTTCGATGACGGCTGTCGCGCCCAGGGGGTGCAGCCGATTACGGGTTGCTTCCTGAGGGTTGCGCGACCCGGTGGCACTGACCCGTCCAAACCGGTGCTGGATTGGATCGCGCTCTATGCGCAGGATGCCGAAGGCTATGAAAATCTTTGCAAGCTGGTGTCGGCTTCGCATCTCGACCGGCCCGGCGAACTGGACGCCCATGTTCCTTTCGAAATGCTGGGGGGACACAGCAATGGCCTGATCGTCCTGACCGGAGGCGGCGAAGGCGCGCTGGCGCGACTGGTTGCAGAGGAGCAGCAATCGGAAGCCGAAGCCTATCTGTCCCTGTTGCAGCAATATTTCCCGGGACGACTCTATATCGAATTGTCCCGCCGCGAGGACCCGGTCGAAATGGCAGCGGAAGCCGGCCTGATCGCGCTGGCTATGGATCGCAATATTCCGCTGGTAGCGACCAATCCCAGCTGCTTTTCCGAACCTGATTTCCACGAAGCCCATGATGCGATGAAATGTATCGCGCAATCCGCCTATGTCGAGAATGACGAGCGGGAGAAGCCGTCGCGCCATTTGTGGATGAAAAGCGCCCTGGTGATGGAGGACCTGTTCTCCGATTTGCCCGAAGCCTTGCAGAATACGCTTGTCATCGCCCAGAGATGCGCCTTTTCGCCACCCAAAAGAGATCCGATCCTGCCCAGTCTGGCGGGTGATCTGGACGGGGAAATCGAACAGTTGCGCAAAGATTCCACCGCCGGTCTCGAACGGCGGCTGGCGTTCGTCAATCTGACGGACGAGGAGGAGCGGAAAGTCTATTTCGACCGTCTGGCCTTCGAGCTGGACGTGATCGTCAGCATGGGTTTCCCCGGCTATTTCCTGATTGTTGCCGACTTTATCAAATGGGCAAAGGATCACGACATTCCGGTCGGGCCGGGCCGTGGTTCGGGTGCCGGATCGGTCGTTGCATGGGCGTTGACGATCACCGATCTTGATCCGATCAAACTTGGATTGCTGTTCGAACGTTTCCTCAATCCGGAACGTGTGTCGATGCCGGATTTCGATATCGATTTCTGCGAAACGCGGCGCGGCGAGGTCATTCGCTATGTGCAGGAAAAATATGGCGACCGGCAGGTAGCCCAGATCATCACCTTCGGAAAGCTGAAGGCGCGCGCGGTGATCCGCGATGTCGGGCGGGTGCTGCAAATGCCCTACGGTCAGGTCGACCGGCTGACCAAGTTGATACCCAACCATCCCACCGACCCCTGGGATCTGAAGCGGTCGCTCAACGGCATCACCGAACTGGCGCAGGAATATAAGCAGTCCGACGTGAAGCGATTGTTCGACCTTGCCATGAAGCTGGAAGGTCTGCCGCGGCACAGCTCGACCCATGCTGCCGGCGTGGTCATTGGCGATCGCCCGCTCGATCAGCTGGTGCCGCTGTACCGCGATCCCCGCTCGGACCTGCCGGTAACCCAGTTCGACATGAAATTTGTCGAAAAAGCCGGTCTGGTGAAATTCGACTTTCTCGGGCTGAAGACGCTCTCGGTGTTGAAAAAGGCGGTCGAACTGCTCGCCGAACGCGGCATAACGGTCGAGCTGGAAAACCTGAGCTGGGAAGACGAGAAAGTTTTCGAGCTGCTCCAGCGCGGCGATACCGTCGGTGTGTTCCAGCTGGAATCGGAAGGCATGCGGCGCACGCTGGCCGCGGTGAAACCGACCAACTTCGGCGATATTATCGCACTTGTTTCGCTCTACCGGCCGGACCGATGGACAATATCCCGCTGTTCGGCGACCGCAAGAACGGCCGGGTTGAAATCGCCTATCCGCATCCGTTGCTGCAGGACATCCTGAAGGAAACCTACGGGATTTTCGTCTATCAGGAACAGGTGATGCAGGCAGCGCAGATCATCGCCGGCTATTCACTCGGCGAAGCAGATTTGCTGCGTCGCGCGATGGGCAAGAAAATCCAGGCGGAGATGGACGTCCAGCGCAAGCGGTTCGTGACGGGCGCCGCGGAAAACGGTCTGAACAGCGATCAGGCCAACGAACTGTTCGACTTGATCGACAAATTTGCCGGCTATGGTTTCAACAAGAGCCACGCGGCGGCTTATGCTCTGCTCGCCTATCAGACGGCCTGGCTGAAGGCGCATCATCCGCATGAATTCTACGCCGCCTCGATGTGCTTCGACATGCACCAGTCCGAGAAGCTCAGCATTTTCGTCGATGACATGAAGCGGCTGGGCGTGACCGTCCTGCAGCCGGCAATCAACAAGAGTCGGCCGAATTTCTCGGTGGAGGAACAGCCTGACGCGCTGCTCGCCGTCCGCTATGCGCTGGCGGGTCTGAAAAATGTCGGCGAGAAGGCGATGCAGTCGCTGGTCGCCGAACGTGCCCAGAGCGGGCCGTTCTCGTCGATCGAGGATTTTGCCAACCGGATTGATCCGCACGGCCTCAACAAGCGCCAGCTGGAAAGCCTGGCCTCGGCCGGAGCTTTCGACGATCTGGAGCCCAATCGCGCGGCGGTCCATGACGGCGCGGACATGATACTCTCGGTCGCCAACAGCGCCGCCGATGCGCGCGAAAGCGGGCAGGGCGGCCTCTTTGGAGAAGGCAGTGTCGGCGGCGATATGCAGGCGATCCGGTTGCCGGAGAACAGCAACTGGTCACTCAACGAGATCATGGTCCGCGAGCGCGATGCTTTCGGCTTCTATTTCTCCTCGCACCCGGTGTCCCAGTTCCAGGCGGTATCATCCTCGCTCGGCGCGATGACCTATGCGGCATTGTGCAGCGGAGAACCGATTGGCGAGGGCATTCGCAAGCCGGCGGTGATGTCCGCGCTTATCGAGAAAGTGCGCTGGCGCGACAGCCGACGGGGCAAGAGATTCGCGCTCGCCGACCTCTCCGACAGCAGCGGACAATTTTCCGCCAGCTGCTTCGACGAGGACCAGTGCAAGATATTGGAAGAGCTGTCTCAGGAGGGGCGCTGCGCCTTGCTCAAGGTCGAGCTGGACCAGCAGTCGGAAGACGAAAATCCGCGGGTGGCGATCCGGACTGTCCAGCCGCTCGACGGGCTGGAGAAAACAACCCGCACGCGAATGGAGCTGGAAGTTCGGGACATTGCCGGTCTGCACGAGCTGACCAATCTGGTCGCCCCGCTGCTTGGCGGCCAGAGCGAGATCGTCGCTACCATGGCGGGACCCGATGATGATCCGGTCAAAGTCTGTCTCGGCCGGTCCTTCCGGCTGGATGCCGAAACGGTGGAGATGCTGGAACGGGTTCATGGCCTTGCCAACGTCCGTCTGGGGCCGGCCGACCAATGCGGGTTGCAAAACCCAAATTAAGGCTTGTCAGCTAGGCTCAAACATATCAGAAACCCGCCAAATATAAACTGTTTGGAGAGATGATATGGCCGGTGCGATGCAAGCGAGTTCGCTCAAGATTACAAATTTGATCGATCACGCTGCGAGAGAGCATGGCGATCGCGAGATTGTAAGCTATTGGGCCGATGGCAGCATCAGCCGCAGCAACTGGGCCGAGATCGGGCTGGAATCACGGAAATTCTCGCAAGCCTTGCAACGGCTTGGCATGAACAAGGGCGACCGGATCGCGACCATCGCGATGAACCATGCGCACCACCTGATCAGCTGGTACGGTTCGGCCGGTATCGGCGGCATCCTTCACACGGTCAATCCGCGCCTGTTCGAAGAGCAACTGGTCTATATCATCAACCATGCCGAAGACCGGGTGCTGCTGTTCGACAAAATGTTCGCGCCGATTGTCGAAATGCTCAAGCCGCAGCTGAAAACGGTTGAACATTATATCCAGTTTGACGGCGAGAAGGGCGATTATCCGACCTTTCGCGAGCTGGTCGATGCGGAAGACGGCAATTTCGACTGGGTCGATGTCGATGAAAATGATCCGTGCGGTCTCTGCTATACCAGCGGTACCACCGGCAATCCGAAGGGCGTGCTCTACGAGCATCGCTCGAACGTCATCCACGCGATCACCGAAGTCCAACCCGATGTGATGGATCTGGCGACCCGTTCGGTGATGCTGCCGGTTGTGCCGATGTTCCACGCCAATGCCTGGGGACTGCCCTTTGCTTGTGCGGCGGTCGGCGCCAAAATGGTGTTTTCGGCCAGCAACGAGGCACATGTCCTGTGGAAATTGATCCGTGACGAGGGCGTGACCCACAGTGCCGGCGTCCCGACCGTATGGCTTTCGATGTTCGCCGATATGGATGAAAATGGTGGCGATTACGGGAAATTGGGCGTCGTCGTGATCGGCGGTTCCGCCTGTCCGCGTTCGATGATCGAGCGCCTGATGAAAAACGGCATCCGTGTCGCCCATGCCTGGGGCATGACCGAGACATCTCCGATCGGCACCGCCGGTTCGCTTCCCGCCAACTGGGACGCGCTGAGCTTTGACGAGCAGGTGGATGTCATCTGCAAGCAGGGCCGGCCGCCATTCGGTGTCGAGCTGCGAGTGATCGACGAGGAGGGCAATGTCGCCCCGCGCGACGGTAAAACTAGCGGCACCCTCGAAATCCGCGGACCATGGATCATCCAGCGCTATTATCGCGCCGACGAGGATGCGGTCGAGGACGACGGCTGGTTCGACACCGGCGATGTCGCGGTGCTGCACCCTGATGGCACGATGCAGATTACCGACCGGGCCAAGGATGTGATCAAGTCGGGTGGCGAGTGGATCAGCTCGATCGAACTGGAAAATGCCGCGGTTGGCTGTCCCGGTGTTGCCGAAGCGGCAGCGGTCGGCGTCTATCATCCGAAATGGGACGAGCGGCCTCTGCTGCTGGTCGTGCGCAAGCCCGGTAGCGAGGTGTCGGAAGACGAGATCATCGACTATCTCGGCGACAAGGTCGCCAAATGGTGGCTGCCGGACGAAGTGAAATTCGTCGCCGAGGTGCCGCACACCGCCACCGGGAAAATCCTCAAACGGTCGCTGCGCGAGGAATATAAGGACTATAAGCTGAAAAGTCTGGCGGACGCCTAGAATAGTTCCATCTGGCTGCCCTTGATCACCGGGCGCCGGAACAGATCGGTTCTGAGTTTGAGCTTCGCCTTGCCGATCCCGGCCTTGCGCGACGCGATGCCTATGCGGGTGCGGATCAGGTCGGCCCATGGTCCCTGACCCCGCATGCGGCTGTGGAAATCGGGATCGTTGCGCTTGCCGCCGCGGATCTGCCGGACGATGCTCATCACCTTGGCCTTGCGCTCCGGATAATGGCTTTCGAGCCATTGCTCGAACAGGGGCGCGACTTCATGGGGCAGACGCATGGGAATGAAGGAGATGCTCCTGGCGCCACAATCCGCTGCCGCCGCGACAATCGCTTCAATCTCGTGATCGGTGATCCCCGGGACGACCGGCGCGATATTGACATGCGCATATATGCCGGCGGCGCTGAGCGCCCGCACCGCCTCCAGCCTGCGCGCGGGAGCGGGCGCTCTGGGTTCCAGCAGGCGCGCCGTCTGCGGGTCGAGCGAGGTGATGGAAATAGCCACCGCCGTAAGCTGCTTGGCCGCCAGCCGGGTTAGCAGGTCGATATCCTCGACCACGCGATTGGATTTTGTAGTGATTACCACCGGATGGTGCGTTTCCAGCATGACTTCCAATATCTGCCGGGTGATCCGGTAGCGTTTCTCGATCGGCTGGTAGGGATCGGTATTGGTGCCGATGGCGAGGCTGGCCGGCCGGTAGGCGGGTTTGGCAAATGTCTGGCGGAGCAGCTCGGCGGCGTTCGGTTTGGCAAACAGCTTGCTCTCGAAATCGAGACCGGGGGACAGATCGTGATAGGCATGCGTCGGCCGGGCATAGCAATAGACGCAGCCATGTTCGCAGCCGCGATAGGCGTTGATCGAACGATCGAACGGCAGGTCGGGCGAGCTGTTGTAACTGATGATCGATTTGGGAAATTCGACGGTGACGTCCGTCCTCAGCCTAGCGGCGCTGTCTCCGATACGCTCTCGCTCGTCCAGCCAGTCGCCGTCCGTCTCCCGGTCTAGTAGATTGAATCGTTGCGAGACCCCGTTGCTCGGCGCGCCTCTGCCCTTCTGGACCTGATGCAATATCCTGCTCTTGTCGACCATGCGCTCACCATACTATGAGAACATAGTAAGAACAAATGGATTTATGCGCTATTTTTCAAGCAGCCTGGGGATCAGTTCGACAAAATTGCAGGGCCGGTGGCGGCTGTCGAGCTGGGTATCGAGAATGCCGTCCCAGCCATCTTTAACCGCGCCGTTGGATCCGGGCAGGGCGAAGATATAGGTGCCGCGTGCCACCACGGCGCAGGCGCGCGATTGCACGGTCGAAGTACCGATCTTGGCGATGCTCAGATAGCGGAACAGTTCCCCGAAGCCGGGAATATCCTTGTCCTTGACCGCATTCAGCGCTTCCGGCGTGATATCGCGCCCGGTCAGGCCGGTGCCGCCGGTGGTGATGATGACATCGACCTGCTCGTCGTCAATCCATTGGTGAAGCTGGGCCATGAGGATGGACTTGTCGTCTCTAAGCAGATTGCGGTAGAGCAGGACATGGCCCTTGCTCTCGATCCGTTCGGCCAAGATGTCGCCCGACGTGTCTTCTTTCGGGGTGCGGGTATCGGACACGGTCAGCAACGCAATATTGATCGGTTTGAAGGTCCGGCTTTCGTCGATGGGCATGGCTGCTCTCCACTTTGGTGCGACCCCGCAGATAGCTTAGTCTGTGGCGCATTTCCAAGTCATAAAGAATAGGGGTTTTCGTAGGTTAACTATCCGTCTAATCGGAATAGTCAATGTCCAACGTCCCTGATCTCACGGCTGTCATATTGGGCCTCATACTTGCTGCCTGGCTGGGCGTGGCGGCTTGGGCGATCTGGACCGGTCTGGCGATGAAGAGCAAGGCGGAATCGACCTTGCGACAGTCCGGCAGGCTGGGACGGTTGCTCGAAACATCTCCGGCCCTGCCGTTGCTGGTTCGTTCCGATGGCAAGCTGGAGGCCTCGCAAAGGCTGATGCACTGGCTCGGCTTTGATCATTTGCCGGCCCATATTTCGGAATTATCCGAGGAATCCCGCGGGATGATCCGGCAGGATCTCGAAGCGCTGATGCAGGATGTCAATCTCGCGCAGAAAACCGGCAGCAGCTTCGTTCGGGCGATCAAGGTGCGCGGTTCCGACAAGGCGCTGCTGATCCGCGGCGGGCTTGCGGATCAGAAAATCGCGCCCAACGGCAGCGCCCTCCTGTGGATTTTCGACGCCACGGACAGCGAGGGCGAGATCGCCAAGCTGCGCGATGAAAACGAGGCCGCGCGTGCGGCATTTGACGCGCTTTCCGCCCTGATCGAGGCGGCACCGGTGCCGATGTGGCACCGCTCGCCCGACCTGCGGCTGACACTGGTCAACAGCGCCTATGTCGCCGCCGTCGATGCCGAGAATGGCGAGCAGGTCATTGCGAATGGCGTCGAGCTGGTCGAACCGGTCGACGATTTCAGTCCGGTCGATGCAGCGGCCCGGGCGCGGGACAGGGGCGAACCGCTTGAACGGGTCGTTGCGACAACCGTGGGCGGCGAACGGCGGATGACCCAGGTGGTTGATGTGCCGCTCGGCAAATCGGGGATCGCCGGCTATGCGATCGACATTCAGGATCTGGAAGATGCGCGCCGGGAACAGCGGCGTTTTGGTGAATCACAGCGCGACATGCTCGACCGGATTTCCGCCGGCGTGGCCCAGTTCGGCGCGGACAAATCTCTGAAATTCTGCAATCTTCCGTTCCAGCGGATTTTCTCCATGCGCCAGCAATGGATAGCGGAACGGCCCGAATTTCCGCGCGTACTGGACCGCATGCGGGAGATGAACCGCATTCCCGAAGTCCGCGATTTCCCGGAATGGCGCGAGGAACGGACCGGTTGGTTCCAGTCCACCAGGGCGATGGAGGAAAACTGGCTGCTGGCCGATGGTACCCATCTCAGGGTGCTGGCCAATCCGACTCCGGACGGCGGGTTGCTGGTCATTTTCGAAGATCGCACCGAACAGGTCCAGCTGGCGAGCGCCCGCGATACTTTGCTGAGGGTGCGGACCGCCACTTTCGACAATCTGTTTGAATCGCTCGCGGTTTTGCCGCCGACGGCAAGCTGAACATCTGGAACCACCAATTTGCCAATAATTGGGGGCTCGACGAAACCGACCTTGGCAAGCATCCGCGTGTCGACTCGCTGATGCAGAAAATGGCAGGTCAGTTGAAGCAGCCCGCCCGCATTTCGGAAGTGCGCGAAATGGTGCGCAGCGCCACGACCGAGCGACAGCAGAAAGGCGGCCGGCTCAACTTTGCCGATGGCCGACGGTTTGAATTTGCCGCCATTCCATTGCCCGACGGCAATGCATTGTTCACCATGCTCGACATTTCGGACAGCTACCGGATCGAGCAGGCGCTGCGCGAACGCAACGAAGCGCTGGTCGAAGCGGATTCGATCAAGGGCAGCTTCCTGTCCAACATGAGCTATGAATTCCGGACTCCGTTGACCTCCATCGGCGGTTTTGCCGAGCTACTGGATCAGGGCATTGCCGGGCCGCTGACCGATCAGGGCCACGAATATGTCCGTGCGATCCTGCAGTCGGTCAAACGGTTGGGCAACCAGATCGAAAATGTTCTCGACCTCAGCCAGAGCGAAGCCGGCGCGCTGCCGATCGCCAAGGAAAAGGTCAATCTGAAGAGGCTGATCGAGGATATCGCGAGCCATTTCGCCGACGATGCTTCCGCCAAGGCGATCGGGGTGGAGTTGCAACTGGATGAGAAGCTTGGCTCGGCGATGGCGGACAAGAAGCGGCTCACGCAGGCCATTTCGCAGATCGTCGACAATGCGATCAAATATACCGATGAAGGCGGGCGGCTGCTCATCCATGGATCCGGCAATGTGAAACAGGCCTGATCCATATCTCCGACAATGGGCCCGGCATGACCGCTGGCGAGCAGTCGAAGGTATTCGACAGTTTCGCCCGTTCGCGGGATCAGAAAGCCAACGAGAAATCGGGTGGTCTCGGCCTGCCGCTGGCGCGCCAACTGGTCCGCGCCCATGGTGGCGATCTGACGCTGACCTCCGAACCGGGGCAGGGGACGCTGGTCACCCTGCATCTGCCGAGGCAATGACAGCATGATGATCTTGCAAAGCGAGCAAGCCACCCTGGATGTCGGTCGGAAACTGGGCGCGCTATTGCGTGCGGGTGACAAGATCGCGCTGCGCGGCACGCTCGGCGCCGGAAAGACGACATTGGCGAGAGGCATTTTGGAAGGACTGGGCTATGGCGCCGAAGTGCCCAGTCCGACCTTTGCGATTGTTCAGCCCTATGAACCGCCGGAAACCCGAATCCCGGTCGCCCATGTCGATCTGTACCGGATTGAAGATCCGGAGGAGATTCCCGAACTCGGTCTGGAGGAAGCGCTGATCGACGGCGCCATGATCGTCGAATGGCCGGACCGAATGCCGGACAGTTTCTGGACCGATGCACTTAATCTTCATCTGGAAATTACCGGGGAGGGCAATCGCCGGTTGACTTGGACCGCCGGTGACGCTTGGAACGATCGATGGCCATTGACATGAAACCGCCGCCAGCAGCGGTAGAATTTTTGCAGCAGAACGGGTGGAATGATGCCCATATTTCACCGGTCGCCGGAGATGCGTCCTTCCGGCGTTATTTCCGTGTCCAAGATGGTGAGCGGGTTGCGATATTGATGGATGCACCGCCGCCGCACGAAGACCCGAAGCCGTTTATCGATATTGCCGAGTATCTGGTCGGCGCCGGCTTTGCAGCGCCCGCAATCTTCGCCCGCGATCTCGATCAGGGACTGGTGCTGCTGGAGGATTTCGGCGACCAGCGGATGCGCGAGCATCTCGACGATCATCCGGAGGACGAGGACGCAATCTATCGCCGGGTGATTGATCTGCTGCGAGACCTGCACAAGCACCGGCAGCGGCGCTGCCGCCCTATGACGAGGCGCAATATTTGCGCGAAGTGAATTTGCTGACAGAATGGTATTGCCCGGCACAGCAGCTGGATGTCGATACAGAAGGCTTCGAGGCCATCTGGGGGCAAATTCTCACGCCCGTGATCGCGGCCCAGAGGCCGCCGGTCACGGTGATGCGGGACTATCATGCCGAGAATATCATGCTGCTGGAAGACGGGCGGCTTGGCCTGCTCGACTTTCAGGACGCGCTGATGGGGCATCCTGCCTATGATCTGGTGTCGATGCTGCAGGACGCCCGTCGCGATGTGCCTGACGCGTTGGAAGAGGATATGTTGGCCTATTATCTGTCCGACCATGATCAGGACGCGGCAGAGCAATTTCGAAGCCATTATGCCATCCTCGGCGCACAGCGAAACACCAAGATTATCGGCATCTTCACTCGTCTTTGCATGCGGGATGGAAAGGCACGCTATCTCGATTTCCTGCCGCGAATGTGGCGCTTGCTGGAGAAGGACCTGCGGCATCCTGCGCTTGCACCTGTCGCGAATTGGTTTGACCAGAATATCCCGATTGCCGTTCGCAGCCGACCGATGGCTGGCTCGAAAGAAGCCAAATGACCAAGGTCGACACCGCGATGGTCATGGCGGCCGGGCTGGGCACGCGCATGCGGCCGCTTACCGACACGCGGCCCAAGCCCTTGGTCGAAGTCGCCGGCAAGGCAATGATCGATCATTGTTTCGAGAAGCTCGTAGAAGCCGGAATCGGCAAGGCTGTCGTCAATGTTCACTATCTCGCCGATATGATGGAAGCGCATCTGGCCGCCTTGCCCTATCCGATCGATATTCAGGTGTCCGACGAGCGGGTGCAGTTGCTGGAAACCGGCGGCGGACTGGTGCAGGCCGAGCCGCTGATCGCCGAAGATATTTTCTACTGCATCAACAGCGACAATCTCTGGACCGATGGTCCCGCCAACAGCCTGATGCAGTTGGCAGAAATATGGGACGAGGACAGGATGGACGCGCTGCTGTTGCTGATTGAGCGGGAAGCCGCTCACAATTATCAGGGCGACGGGGATTTCCATCTTGATGACGAGAAGCGGATTTCGCGCAAGCTTCCGGACCAGACAGCGCCGTTGATTTACTCCGGCATCCAGCTGATCTCCAAACGATTGCTGCGCGATGCGCCCGCAGGCGCTTTTTCCACCAATATATTCTGGGAGCGCGCCATCGGCGAGGGGCGCCTGTTCGGCGCGGTTCACGAAGGCCAGTGGTTCGAGGTTGGCTCGCCGCAAGCGATAGCGCCGACAGAAGCCGCGCTGGCGCATGTCTGACCGCCGCCGGCCATCGATCTACAATATCGCCGCGCACGGCGGCTTCGCCGATGCGCTGGCACAGGGGCTGATCGACCGTTTTGCCAAGGATGCTTTCGGGCTGGCCCGCGGTCTCGTCATATTGCCCAACAACCGCGCCCAGCGGGCGTTGCAGGAAGCTTTTGTCCGGCTGAGTGAAGACGGGCTGTTATTGCCGCAAATGGCGGTGATCGGCGACCTTGATCTGGACGAATCCATCGGTGTCGCGCTCGATTCCGGGGAACTGGCGCTCGATATTCCGGCAGCTGTCGATCCGATGGATCGCCTGCTCACACTGGCGCAATTGATCCAGAAGGAAATCCGGCTGCGCGACGACGCCATATTGGCCAAGGACGCGCTGCGGCTGGCGCGCGAGTTCGCCAGCACGCTCGACCAGCTGAATGTCGAGGAAATCTCGCTGTCCGACCTGATGAAGACGGAGCCGGAGAGCCTCGACCTATCCAGCCACTGGCAGGATTCCTACCGCTTCTTCCTGATCATCGCCGAGAAATGGCGGCAGCAGCTGGAAAAATGGCAGCGGGTCGACCAGGCGGTGCGCCGCAACGCCCTGTTCGACCATATCGCCAAAAGCTGGAAGACCTCGCCACCCGACCATTTTGTCGTTGCCGCCGGCATCACCACGTCTGCTCCCGCGATTGCCCGCTTTCTGGAAACCATAGCCTTCATGCCACAAGGACTGGTGGTCCTGCCCGACCTCGACCTGATCATGCCGGACGAGGAATGGGATATGCTGGGGCCCTTCCAGCCCGATCCGGACAGCGGCTATATAAAGCGCGCGCAGGAGACCCATCCGCAATATCATATGAAATTGCTGCTCGACCGGATGTCGATCGCGCGGGGTGAAATATTGCGCTGGCCGCGCACCGGCGAAAGCGGCGCCGCTGCCAAACGTAGCCGGGCGCTGAGCAATGCTTTTGCGATCCCGAAGCTGACGGTGCGTTGGCAGACACTGGAAAGCAGCGAACGCAGCCTCGCCGGGGTGCAGACGATCGAGGCGCGTAACAGTGCCGAAGAAGCGCAAGTCATCGCGCTGCTGGCGCGCGAGGCGCTGGAAGACCCGGACCAGCGGGTGGCGATTGTCACGCCGGACCGGTCTTTGGCAACGCGGATATCCGCCCATCTGAAACGCTGGGACATCCAGGTCGACGACACGGCGGGACAGCCGCTGGCGAAGCTGCCGGAGGGCGTATTCTTCCTGAACCTGCTGTCGGCGGTCGCGGACGGTTTTCCGCCCGCGGAATTTCTCGCCCTGCTCAAGCATCCGCTGGTGCAGCGCGGCGAAGGGCGGCTTTTGTGGCTCGACCATGTCCGCAGGCTCGACCTGTTGCTGCGCGGACCGCGGCCGGCGCCGGGACTGGCGGGCATTGACGCGCTCTTGCGGACCGACAATCACCGGACGAAGAAATTGCGCGCAGCAATCACGCCATGGTGGAAATCGACCCGCACGATGTTCGAGCCCATCGCGACGCTTTTTGCGGCGCCGCTCGACTGGCCGAAACTTCTCGACCAGCTGCGGCAACTCGCCGAGAATTTGACCGAGGGCGCGATCTGGGCCGGTCCCGGCGGACGGGACCTGGCCGACCTGCTGGCAAAGCTGCAGACCCGCGCGGAAATGGGACCGATCCGGATAAAGGCGAACGAGCTGCCCGGCTATTTCGAGACCCTGATGGCCGATATCTCCGTGCGCCCGCCTTACGGCGGCCACCCGCGGATCGCGCTTTACGGTTTGCTAGAAGCGCGACTTCAACAGTCGGAACTGGTGATCTGCTGCGGCCTTAACGAAGGCAGCTGGCCGCAAGCGATCACTCCCGACCCGTGGCTCGCGCCGATGATCCGCAAGTCGCTCGGACTGCCCGCGCAGGAACGGCAGATCGGCCTCTCAGCTCATGATCTGGTCGGCGCAATGGGAGCAAAAAGGGTCATTCTCTCCCGCGCCCACCGCGATGACTCCGGCCCGGCCATTGCCTCGCGTTTCCTGCTCCGGCTGAAGGGCATGTGCGGGGACAATCTGAAGGAACATCCGCAGGCCCGCGCGTGGCTTTCGGCAATCGACCAGCCGGCAAGCGAACCCGCGCCCTATGTCCGTCCAACGCCGCTGCCGAGCAGGGAACAGCGCCTTATCCCGATTTCGGTGACCCAGGTCGACAGCCTGATCGCCGATCCTTATTCCTTCTACGCGAAAAAGATCATGGGCTTTGCCGCCCTCGACATGATCGACGCCGACCCGAGCGCGGCCTGGCGCGGCACGATCATTCACGACATTCTCGACCAGTGGGCGAGAGAGGATGATTATGCGCCGGCGGCTTTGCGCCAGCGGGCGAAGGCTTTCCTGGACGATCCTGGCCTGCACCCGCTGATGCGCAGCTTGTGGGCGCCGCGCCTGCTCGAAGGGCTGGACTGGATCGCTGCCACGCTGGCCGAGGGCCGTAAGACTGGCCGCGAACCGCTGGCCTCGGAAATTTACGGCAAGGCCGAGATCGCCGGTATCGAACTGTCGGGTATCGCCGACCGCATCGACCGGATGCCCGATGGCGGTATCGCCATTGTCGATTACAAGACCGGCGGCGCGCCGAGCAACAAGGCGGTGGCCGAGGGCTATAATCTGCAGCTCGGCCTGCTCGCCGCCATCGCCGAACTGGGCGGCTTCAAGGATATCGAAGGCGAGGCGGTTGCTTTCGAATATTGGTCGCTGGCGAAAAAGGGCGGCACCGACGAATTCGGCTATATCCGCTCCCCCGCAAAAGGGCGCGGCGAGAATATCATCCCGGCGGACGCGATGGTCGACCATGCCGTCGCCCGGTTCAACGAAGCCGCCGATCATTATCTCAAGGGCAGCGAGCCGATGACCGCCAAGCTGCATCCGGAATATGCCCGCTATGCCGACTATGACCAGCTGATGCGGCTCGAAGAATGGTACGGCCGCGCGCGGCGGAGGCTCCGGACCATGAGTAGCGAAAAGCCGAAAATCTTTCCGCTGAAGGACCGGCAGATCGATGCGGTCGAACCCGATGCCCATATCTGGTTGAGCGCTTCGGCCGGGACCGGCAAGACCCAGGTTCTGACCGCTCGGGTGTTCCGCTTGCTGCTTACCGAAAAAGTCGATCCCGAGCATATTCTCTGCCTGACCTTTACCAAGGCGGGTGCTGCGGAAATGGCGGAGCGGATCAACCGTCAGCTGGCCGCCTGGGTGCGGATGGATGATGTCAGACTGGCCAGCGATCTAGCCGCAATCGGCGCGTCGACCGGACCGGAAAGCAGAGATCGCGCGCGGACTTTATTTGCCCGCGTACTCGATGCGCAGGGCGGCGGCCTCAGGATCATGACAATCCACGGCTTCTGCCAGTCCTTGCTCGCGTCGTTCCCGGAAGAGGCCGGCATCGCCTCGATGTTCAAGCCGATCGAGGATCGCGACCAGAAGATATTGGCGCGCGAGGCCTTGGGCGATTTGCTGCTTGAGGAAGAACAGGCCGGCGCCCGCAGATTGTCGAGGCGATCCAGCGCCTGAGCGTGAGGATGGGCGAGGAGGCGACCGAGCAATTTCTGATGACTTGCGCCGCCAAGGCCGAAGCCATGGACGGGCTGCCTACCGGCATCTTGCCCTTCGTCCGTCAGCTGCTCGGCCTGCCGGTCGACGGGGATGCCCAGTCATGGCTGGCCAGCCGCTGCACAGATGAAGCCATTGATCTGCGCGCAATCACCCTGTTGCGCGATGCGATGGCGGAAGCCGGCGGCAAGAAGGAACAGGAGCGGCAGCTCGCGATCCGCCTCTGGCTGAGCCTCAACCCGCAAGAACGCGCAGCAGCCTTGCCTGATGTTCATCTGGCTTGGGCGACCAAATCCACCGGAGCCCCGCCCAAACCCACGAAAGGCCTGCTCAAAGCTCTGCCGGACTATGATTTCATCGCCGGATCGCTGTATGAATGGAGCAGCGACCTTCTCGGAAAAGCGGTCCTGTTCGAATATGCCGACCTGTTTGCGGGCGCACTGCAGGCCGGACAGGCTTTCTACTATCGCTATGCCGATGCCAAAAAGCTGCACGGCGTGGTCGATTTCGACGATATGATCCGGATGACCGCCCGGCTGTTGCAGAAAAGCGATATGGCAGAATGGATCCGCTACAAGCTCGACCAGCGTACCGATCATATCCTGATCGACGAGGCGCAGGATACCAATGTCGCGCAATGGGATATCGTCCGCGCGCTCGCCAGCGAATTTTTGCCGGCATGGGCGTGGAGCCCGAGCGGCACCGGACATTGTTCACCGTGGGCGATTTCAAACAGGCAATCTTCGGCTTTCAGGGTACCAGCCCGCATAATTATGCCAATGCGCGCACCGAATTTTTCGCGCTGGCAGAGGCATCGGAACAGCCGTTTGGCGATCTGTCGCTGGACCGCAGTTTCCGCTCCTCACCGCCGATATTGAAAGTGGTCGATGCGACGCTGGAACAGCTCGGCCACGAACAACTGGGGCTCGATCATCGGGTCCCTGAACATCGCAGCAACTATCAGGATGCGAGCGGTAGCGTGACCTTGTGGAAACCGATTGCCAACAGAAGCGATGCCGACGATGAGGACGAGGAATCCTGGGCCAGCGAAGAGAAAAGGGTCTTTGCCCAGCAGCTGGCTGTGCAGATCAGGCAATGGCTGTCGCCGGAAAACCCGCTTTGGCTGGAACGGCAAAAACGGGCGCTGCAACCCAAGGATATATTGATATTGGTGAGCAAGCGCGACGAGCTCAGTGCGCTCATCGTTGCCCGTCTGTTTGCCGAAAAGGTTCCGGTGGCGGGGATTGATCGTATCCGCCTCAACCAGCCGCTGGTTGTGCAGGATCTGCTCGCGGCGATCCGCTTCGTGCTGCAGCCCAATGACGATCTCAATCTCGCCAGTCTGCTGGTGTCGCCGCTGCTCGGCTGGAGCCAGGAGGATTTGCTGGCGCGCGGTCATCGCGGCAAGGACCATGGCGAGAAAAGTCTTTGGGAATTTCTGCGCAGACAGGACGGCCTGGGAGAGCAGATAAAGCCGTTGCAGCAATTGCTGGCGATGGCCGATTTCAACACGCCTTACCAATTTCTCGAAACGATCTTGTCCGGCCCGATGCAGGGCCGGCGCAAATTGCTGTCCCGCCTCAGCCATGCGGCGGTCGACCCGCTGGACGAGCTGCTGGCGACCGCCCTGGCTTTCGAGCGAGACCATATCCCGACCTTACAGGGTTTTCTCGACTGGTTCGACCGTGGCGATGTAGAGATCAAGCGGGAGCAGGTCGAGGGCGGCAACGAAGTGCGGCTGATGACCGTGCACGGCGCCAAGGGATTGCAGGCGCCGCTAGTGATCCTCGCCAATGCGACCTTTGACCCGGCGAGTAAGAAAAGCGGCGGTTTCAGCATCAAACTGGGCGAGGGGACCGATCGCGAGCTGGAATATCCGGTGGTGCCGGTCCGCAAGGCAGAGCGTGTCGGCATTTTGGCCGAACATGCCGCTTATGCCGACAAGGTCGCGATGGAGGAACATTGGCGGTTGCTTTATGTCGCGATGACCCGGGCGGAAGAACATCTGGTCGTGGCTGGCGTTCTTGGCCCCAGAGCGAAAGGCGAAGTGCCGGAACTGAGCTGGTATGGGGCGATGGAGCGCGGTCTGACGGCCTTGGGCAGCGAATGGCGCGAAGATCCGGACTGGCAGGCTGTGCGGGAATATCGGACGGAGAGCCGGAACAGGCCCGTTGCACCGGCAGCCCCCGAACGGGCTGCTGACGGGGCAGGGGATCATCTGCCGCCACCGGACTGGCTGTTCCGGGCTGCTCCGGAAGAATCCCGCCCGCCGCGACCCTTGACCCCCTCGCATCTCGGCCCCGACGATGCCAGCAATCCCCCGCCGGACCTGACCATGCGTGACGCTGCCGAACGCGGGATATTGTTGCACAGCCTGTTTCAGCGATTGCCGAATATCGCGCCGGCGCGCAGGATGGATGTCGCCGACCGCTGGCTGGAAAAGCAGAAGCAGATCACCGATCCGGCGCGCCGTTCGGAGATCATCAAAACGGTTCTGGCGGTCATGGACAACCCGACCTGGTCCGCTCTTTTTGCGCCGGAAAGCCTTGCAGAAGCGCCGATTGCTGCGGTTGTCGGCGACCATGTTATTTCCGGTACGGTCGACCGTTTGCTGATCACCGATGACCAGATCTATGTCGTCGATTTCAAGACCGGTCGCCGGGTGCCGGAAAGCGCCGAACAGGCGCCGGTCGCCTATCTGCGCCAGATGGCGGCCTATGTCGCCGCGCTGGAAAAGATTTTTCCGGATCGTCCGATCAAGGCAGGGCTGCTCTATTCGCACGGCCCGCAAATGCTGGAACTGGCCCCGGATCTGATTGAGCGGCACAAGCCGGGCTTTGAGCCGATATGAAAAAGCTTTCCGCTACCGCGCTTGAGCCGAGGCCTGACCATAACTAGATAGGGTCTGAACAATTGGAGATTCGTTATGGCTACCAAAGCAATTACCGACGCAAGTTTCGAAGGCGATGTCCTGAAGGCTGACGGCCCCGTGCTCGTCGATTTCTGGGCGGAATGGTGCGGCCCCTGCAAGATGATCGGCCCCGCGCTGGAAGAAATCAGCGACGAACTGGCCGGCAAGGTGACCATCGCCAAGCTCAATATCGACGATAGTCCCGATGCACCCGCCAAATATGGCGTGCGTGGCATCCCGACCATGATATTGTTCCACAATGGTGCACCGGTTGAAACCAAGGTCGGCGCGGCTCCGAAAAGCCAGCTGAAAACCTGGCTTGAATCCAGCCTACCTGCCTAGTTTCTGAAAATATCCCCGAGCCGCTCGGCTGCCTCGTCCCAGAGTTTCGGGGATGAGGCGCCGAGCAGGCCTTTCCTGCGGTCTGCGGGGCGATAGTCCGATCCGTCCCAACGCGCGCATTTTCCCCCGGCTTCATTGAGAAACAATACCCCGGACGCATGGTCCCAGGGCAGTGTACGCTTGAATACGGAGAGATGGTTGGTTCCCTCGACCAGTCTCGGATATTGCTCGGCGGCGCAGCGCGGAATATCGACAATTTCGTAAAAAGGCTGCGCTGCGGCGAGCAGAGTGTCGCGCTCTTCCGGCGTCATGAACCCGGTTGCTAGGGCTGCCACCGGCCTGTCCGGATGGTCTTCCGGAACCGTGACCCGCTCCCCGTTTATGAGGCGCCGCCGTTTTTGGCCGCGTGGCAGATGCGCCCGGTCAGCGGATCGTAAAGCCAGCCGGCGACGGTTTCATTCTCCTCGACCAAGGCAATCATGATCCCGAACGGCCCCGTCCGGCAGCATAATTGCCGGTCCCGTCGATCGGATCGATGATACAGACCTGGCCGTCGGCCAGTTGGTCCAGCACCGATTCATCGGCGGCAAAGGCTTCCTCGCCGACAATCTTGGTCTCCGGCAGCAAGGCCGAAAGCGCCCCGGCGATATATTCCTCGCTGAGCTTGTCGGCGACGGTCACCAGATCGCCAGGTGTTTTCTCGTCAATCTGGTGCGATGTCAGATTCTGGTAATAAGGCAGCACAATATCACGCGCCGCCTTTTCGATGATGTCGAGGACGGGCTGATATAGAATATGCAAGGACCTAACTCCTGTAATCGGCGTTGATTTCGATATAGCCGTGAGTGAGGTCGCAGGTCCAGACCGTTGCCCGGCCTTCGCCCAGACCAATGTCGACCGTAATATCGATTTCTTTGCCTTTAAGATGCGCTGCGACGGGTGCCTCGTCATAATCCGGCACAACCAAGCCGTCGCGGGCGACGGTGACGCCGCCAAAGCCGATCGCCAGCCGGTCACGGTCCGCCGGCTCACCGGCCTTGCCGACCGCCATGACGACCCGCCCCCAATTGGCGTCCTCGCCGGCAATGGCGGTCTTGACCAGCGGCGAATTGGCAATCGAGAGGGCAATGCGCTTGGCGCTGTCATCGCTCTCCGCACCGGTCACAGCGATTTCGATAAATTTGCTCGCGCCTTCGCCATCGCGGACCACCAGATGCGCCATTTGCATGCACAGATCGCTCAGCGCCGCCTGGAAGGCATCGGCACCATTGTCGTCAAAGGACGTCAGGGCAGGGGCCGTGCTTTTCCCTGTGGCGAAAGCCAGCACGGTATCACTGGTCGACGTGTCGCTGTCGACGGTGATGCAGTTGAAGCTTTTGCCGTCGCCGCGCTCAGCATCTGCTGCAAAAAGCCGGCCTCCACCGACGCATCGGTGAAAATATAGCCGAGCATTGTTGCCATATCCGGGGCGATCATGCCCGACCCTTTGATGATGCCGCTCAGATGAACGGTCTTACCGCCGACGACGGCGCTCGCGGTCGCCATTTTCGGGAATGTATCGGTCGTCATGATCGTTGCCGCGGCCTCTTCCCAGCTGCAGGGATCCGCTGCAAACACCGCTTTCAGGCCCGCTTCGGCCTTGTCCTGCGGCAAGGGCACGCCGATCACCCCGGTCGAGGACACGAATATCTCATGTTCCCCGCAACCAAGATGCGCCGAGGCTAGAGACAATATTTTCTGCACGGCCGCGATGCCGCGCGCGCCGGTAAAAGCGTTGGCGTTGCCGGCGTTGACGACCAGACCGCGCGCCTTGCCGCCTTTCAGCGCTTCGCGGCAATATTCGACTTCCGGCGAAGGGCATTTGCTTTGCGTCAGCACCCCTGCGACTGCTGTGCCCGCTGCCAGTTCGACAAAGGTCAGGTCGCAGCGGTCCCACTCCTTGTACTGCGCGCGGGCAATGCGGCAGGATACGCCCTCGATATCCGGTAAAACGGGAGATTGTGCTGGCGCCAGGGGCGAAAGTTTGTCCGACACTTAACTTGCCTTTATACAATGTTTTGATAGAACGCGCTGATATGACGAGGCCTTGTCCATGAACGCATATTTTGCAAGTTTTATGTTGCTGCTATTCAACGCTGTCGGCCTCGCCGTGCCCGCGTCGGCAGCGGCTGCGGAACGCGTGGTGCCGGAACTGGGCAGCGCGGCGAGCCTGTCGGAGGCCGCAGAGGCCGAATCCTCCGCCATTATCGCAGCGGCCGTTTATACGCTACCGGATCACCAGTCCTGCGCTTGGGCCGAAGCCTGCCTGGTCGCGTCGCGCACTATCGGAAAACCGGCAGTAACATGCCGGACTGGGCCGTTGTCGCGATGCGCAGCGAAGCCGGCGACAAGCTGGAGCATGAAGAAGGCGCGCCCTAGCGCCATTTTCTGTTTCGCCGATATTGAACGGCGAAAGACTCTCCCCAAATTCATCCTGTTCGCGGCCGGCTACCGGCCGTCAAAATTTACAAATTGGAAAATGTCATGTTCGGCGGTTTAGCCAAATCCATCTTCGGGTCAGCCAATGACCGGTACGTCAAATCCATGCAGAAAGTGGTCGATGCGGTCAACGCGTTCGAAACGGAAGTCGAACCGCTCTCCGACGCTGAACTGGCGGCCAAGACCGTGCAGTTCAAGGAACGGGTCGCCGGCGGCGAGACGCTCGACGACATATTGCCGGAAGCCTTTGCGGTCGTTCGCGAAGCGGCCAAGCGGACGCTGGGCCAGCGGCATTATGATGTCCAGCTGATCGGCGGTATCGTGCTCCATCGCGGCGAAATCGCCGAAATGCGGACCGGTGAGGGCAAGACGCTGGTCGCGACGCTCGCCTGCTATCTCAACGCGATCGAGGGCAAGGGCGTCCATGTCGTCACCGTCAACGACTATCTCGCCCGCCGTGATGCGGAATGGATGAGCCAGGTCTATAATTTCCTTGGTCTGGAAGTCGGCGTGATCGTCCCCAATCTGGGCGAGGCCGAGCGCCGCGCAGCCTATGCGGCGGACATTACCTACGGCACCAACAATGAATTCGGCTTCGACTATCTGCGCGACAATATGAAGCACGAGCGCGCCCAGATGGTCCAGCGGCCGTTCAATTTCGCGATCGTCGACGAAGTCGACTCGATCCTGATCGACGAGGCGCGGACGCCTTTGATCATCTCCGGCCCGACCGACGACAAGTCCGACCTCTATCTGCAGGTCAACGCGGTGGTCCAGCACATCACCGAGGAAGATTACGAAAAGGACGAGAAATCACGCAATATCTCGCTGACCGAAGAAGGCACGGAAAAGGCGGAACGCCTGCTCGAGGAAGCCGGTCTGCTGGTCGGTGACAATCTCTATGATTTCGAGAATACCCAGGTCGTCCACCATCTCAACCAGGCGCTGATGGCCAATGTCATGCGCAAACGCGACACCGACTATATCGTCAAGGACGGCAAGGTCATCATCATCGACGAATTTACCGGCCGGATGATGGACGGACGGCGCTGGTCCAACGGCCTGCACCAGGCAGTGGAAGCCAAGGAAGGCGTCCAGATCGAGCCGGAAAACCAGACCATGGCCTCGATCACCTTCCAGAATTATTTCCGCATGTATCCCAAATTGTCCGGCATGACCGGCACGGCGGAAACCGAAGCGGCGGAATTTTTCGAAATCTACAAGATGAATGTCGTCACCATTCCGACCAACAAGCCGGTCCAGCGGATCGACGAGAATGACGAATTCTACAAGAATACGCTCGACAAATTTGCCGCCATTGCAAAGACCGTCAAGGAACATAGTGACAAGGGCCAGCCGGTTCTGGTCGGCACCGTGTCGATCGAGAAATCCGAGCTGCTCTCCGACTTCCTCAACAAGGAAGGCGTGAAGCATAATGTGCTAAACGCCCGCTTCCACGAGCAGGAAGCGCATATTGTCGCGCAGGCCGGTTCTCCCGGTGCGGTGACGATTGCGACCAACATGGCCGGTCGCGGCACCGATATCCAGCTTGGCGGCAATATCGATTTCCGGATCGAGGAAGAACTTGCCGATATGGAAGAGGGGCCGGAACGGGACAAGGCCATCGCCAAGATCGAGGAAGAAGTCCGGGCGCTGCGCGAGGAAGTACGAGCGGCAGGTGGTCTCTTTGTGCTTGGCACCGAGCGGCATGAAAGCCGCCGGATCGACAACCAGCTGCGCGGCCGTTCCGGTCGCCAGGGCGATCCGGGGCTGAGCCGTTTCTATCTCTGCCTCGAGGATGATCTGCTGCGCATCTTCGGCACCGAAACGATGTTCGCCAAGATGATGAACAAGAATCTCGAGGACGGCGAGGCAATCGGTGGCAAATGGCTGTCGAAAGCCATTGAAACCGCCCAGAAAAGGTCGAGGCGCGCAACTATGAAGCGCGCAAGCAGGTCGTCGAATATGATGACGTGATGAACGACCAGCGCAAGGTGATCTACGAGCAGCGCTCGGAAATCATGGATGCCGACACGGTCGGCGATGTCGTCGAGGACATGCGGCACGAAACCGTCAACGCAATGGTCGCCGATGCCTGTCCTCCGGGCAGCTATCCCGAGCAATGGGATATCGAAGGGCTGAAGACCCGCGTCAAGGACGTGCTCAACCTCGCGCCCGATATCGACAGCTGGCTGCAGGAAGACGCCGTCGAACCCGAGCTGATCGAGACTCGGATCGCCGAGCTGGCCGATGCCGACTTTGCTGCGAAAAAGGCGCAGGTCGATGCCGAGAAGCCCGGCGTGTGGGAGGATATCGAAAAGTCGATCCTGCTCGAATTGCTCGACCATCACTGGAAAGAGCATCTCGCCACGCTCGACGCGCTGCGTCAGGTTGTGTTCCTGCGCGCCTATGCCCAGAAAAAGCCGCTCGACGAATATAAGCAGGAAGCCTTTGGGCTGTTCGAGCGGATGCTGGAAATCATCCGCGAAGGCGTGACGAAGACCATCGCGATCAGCCAGTTCCACCAGCAGGAAGAGCTGGTTGTGCCCGATCTGCCGGAATTGCCCGATTTCCTGACCACGCACATCGATCCGCTGACCGGCGAGGATAACAGCAATGATATCGACGGCGGCACCCTGGGGACCGTATCCACCGCCTTGCCGCCACGGCAATCCGGACAAATGGACAATCCGCAAGATGCCTTCGACGGCAGCAAGGTCAGCCGTAACGCGCCATGCCCCTGTGGTTCGGGCCGCAAATACAAGCATTGCCACGGCAAGTTTTGATCTGAAACACCGGCAGCCGGGCGGGAACTGAGATGGATTTTTCAATTCCCGTCCTGGCCCTGCTGTTTGCTTTGACCGCCGCGCTCTACGCCAGCGTCGGTTTTGGCGGCGGCTCCACCTATATCGCCCTGCTGGCACTGGCATCGCTCGACTATCGGGCGCTGCCGGTCATTGCGCTGCTGTGCAATATCATCGTTGTGACCGGCGGCACCATCCGCTTCCAGTCGCGCGGCCTGATCGACTGGCGCAGGATCTGGCCGATCCTGTTGCTGTCCGTGCCGGCCGCCTGGCTGGGCGGGCGCATGATTCTGGCGCAGGACAGTTTCATGTTGCTGCTCGGCCTGTCGCTGGCGGCCGCGGGCCTGTTGCTGATCATCGAACCGTTCATCAAGCGGGCAGGGGATAGCGCCCCCGCGGGACAATGGACCGGCCACCGCCTGTTCGCCCCCGCCACCGGCACCGGCATCGGCTTCCTCTCCGGCATGGTCGGCATCGGCGGCGGCATCTTCCTCGCTCCGATCCTTTTGCTCACCCGCTGGTCCGACAGCCGCCGCATCGCCGCGACCGCCAGCGTCTTCATTCTGGTCAATTCGGTTGCCGGCCTGGCCGGACAATTGGCAAATCAGGATGGAGCAGCGGCGGCGAGGCGATCCTGGCCTATTGGCCGCTGTTCCTCGGCGTGCTGCTCGGCGGGCAGGTCGGCAGCCTGTTGGCCAGCAAAGCCTTGCCCGAGATCTGGATCAGGCGGCTGACGGCGTTGTTGATCCTCTATGTGGCGGTGCGGATTTGTGGGTTTGAGGGGGTGAAACCGGGGGAGGGTGTTGCAACTGTCACCGTAATTTCAATAAACACCATTTATAATGCATTTAACTCAACGGAGATGGACTCTTAGCCGAATGTAAGGAATAACATCTGTCGGGTAAATCTACAGTGGTGTTTTAATTACAATGTCTGGAAGCGATAAAGGTCGATACTTTGCAGCTTTCCTAGTCGGGCTAATTATGACAGGTATCGCATTTGCAACTTTAGCTTATTCGTTCCAGCTTGGTAATTTATCAGGCTATAATGAGGCTCAGTCCTATGGTTATGCCGGTAAATATCCCGAAAGCACTGCCAAGAGCATAGACATTTGTTTCGACAATCCCGAACTTTCCCACCGTCAGGAATGTATAGAGCAAGCCATAGCAACCGGACGCGAAAGCCTGCGCGCCGAATATGATCTTAACGCTCAACGGGATATGGCCGAATGGGCTTTCTGGCTTTTGGTACTCACCGGGCTTGGCCTAGCCGTCACGATTGCTGGTACAATTGGCCTTTATTGGCAGATCATGCTCACTCGTGAGGCCGTTGAAGATACCGGCGAGGCTACCGACGAAATGAGGGAATCTAATAGAATTGCGCGTCACACCAGCGAAATTCAATTACGTGCCTATGTCGACATAGATTCTGTTCATTATAGTTCTTCCGACCTTATGCCTAGCGAAGGCACGAAAACTGGCACAGGTCTTACCGTAATCATCAAAAACTATGGGGTGACGCCAGCCCATGGCGCGTACATGGTGATTGATAGTCATATTGCGACCAAAGATGGTGATATGATTCTGCGAATGAAAAGGGACGAAAGTGATTTCTCCGTCGCTCCCCCAAATGATATTGCCATCAAAAATATTTTTCATCGTTTGGACAACGAAATTTGGGAAAAATAAGTAGCGGAGAATTCCAAACCTTTGTCACCATCAATGTTACTTATCGAGATGTTTTCGACAATGAACGAAGCACCGGAGGGAAGTATGTTAGCAACGGGGTGAAGGAACCGTTCAGCCTTTGCGCTGGGAGCAGACACGCAAGCTAAAAACATAACCAAGATCAGCTTACCCACGGGCCTTTCCCCGTGCTCCCGCTGACCTTCCTGTAACTCCTGCATAATGCCGCGAATTTCCTGACCGTAACGTACAAGCTTCCGCCGTTTACCGAGTGCTGCTATTGTCAAACTAAGAGCACCTGGCTCGCCTCGCCCGTTTAGTTCTATCCGATATGCCGCGCCATGTGACGGGGAACGGCAGGTTCTTGAATCGCACGAAGCTACCAACCCACCGAGGCCTTAAGACAAGGCGCAATTCCTTCGCGCCTTCGCGGCTTCGCGTGAGTCCATGGAATTTTGGTCACGACCGCTTCAGCATTTGCGCTTTTCGTCTCGCTCACAGGAGAAGCTGCATCAGTCTGTAATATGACCCAATCCGCTCTTTCCTACAGTATTGCCGATCTGATAAACCGGTGCCATGACGATGATACTGCACATTCAGCCACCCGCCCGCCGCTCTGCGTCCCGGCGGGTTGCTTTCGGCTTCGGGCACGATTTTTCCGGGCATAAAATGGCTGTCAGCTTCCTGCCCCGATAAGCCCTTTCCGCCGGCAAAGCTTTTTCCGCTTTAGGGGGTGTGACCCGTGTGACCCTGATTTTTAATTTTTGCGAATTTTCCGCTATTACAACAGATTGAAGGAGGTAATTGCAACGGACTATATGATCGTGAAAAAGCGGTCCTGACTGCTATCGTTGACGAACCAGAGGGAGGCGGCAGACAGAAATGCGGCGGTTAACAATTCGTTGGCAGATCATTGCTATGTTGAATCCGATGTCAGAGAATTCCGGCTTTCATATCCAGACCGTCCTCATATTGGCGATTTTTGCGCTGGTATTCTGGCTGATCCATTTTTCAACAAGCGCCAGCCGTTCCCGGGATGGGTGGCGGTCGCCTATTCGGCGGCTCTGGCGGCCTATATCATCGACAGCACGCGAACCCCGTCGACCAGCGTCGGCTTCATCTTCGTCTCCACCAGTATGTTCTGGATATTCAGCCTGGCGATTGCCAAGGCGGTCTATGTCCGGTGCAACGCCGCATTTCCCAATATTATCGTGGGGCTTATCCTGTCCTCGGCGATGACGGCCTTTACCGTCCTTACCTTCGTCGCCCCCGACATATCGATTCGTTCGGTTCTGGTCAGCGTGGTGGCCGCGATCCTGCTGGCGCTCGCGCTCCCGCCTCTGTGGAAGGCGGGCGAAAAGGTGATCGACGGGGTGCTGTTCGGCGTGATTGCGACCGTTGCGGCGATATTTGTGGTGCGTATCCTGATTGTCTATTCGCTGCATGGCCTGACTCTGACCGAGCAGAGCTATTCGCAATCGGAATATGCCTGGATATTCCATTTCACCAGCGGCATCTGCGCGCTGGGTCTTGCGGTGGTGCTGTTATACGCCGCCGGGCTGGACATGGTCTGGCATTTCCACGGACAGTCCAATCGCGACCCGCTGACCGGCCTGCTGAACCGGCGCGGGCTGAAAGGACTGTTCAACAGCTCCGGGGCAGACGACCGGGACAGGCAGTATATCCGGGCGGTCATCCTGTTCGATATCGACCATTTCAAGCGGGTAAACGACCAATATGGCCATGCGGCGGGCGACAAGGTTCTGCAACGGGTTGCAAAGACGGCCTCCGGCCTGTGTCAGGAACAGGGGCAGGTGGCCCGCACCGGTGGCGAGGAATTTGCGATCCTGACCGACTGGATTCCGCTCGAGACCGCGCAGCTTCTGGCGCAGCATATGTGCGATTCGCTGCGCTTCGTTGCCCATCCGGAACTGGCGCCCGATCACAAGGTCACCGCGAGCTTCGGACTGGCGGTGCTGACCGATGCCGATTCGCTGACCGATGCCATGGACCGCGCCGATCAGGCGCTATACCAGGCCAAGCGCAACGGTCGTAACCAGGTTGCGCTGGCGCAGGCGGCCTGATTCTCCGGGGCAGCCGCGGTCAGGGCCGGCTTTCCTACAGTCGGCCAGCCGTGATAGACCGCCATATCCGCTGATTCGAAAGACAGGTTCTGCCACCGCCAGACCGGGTTTTACGCCATGCACCGGCCGGAGAACGGATATTTTCTGGGAGGTGGAGGTAGGAAAATGGCTCCCCGAGTTGGATTCGAACCAACGGCCATTCGATTAACAGTCGAATGCTCTACCACTGAGCTATCGGGGAACACGCTCGATTCTGGACCGAGCCTTTCATGGTGAAGCGCGCCTATAACAATGTCATTTGCGTCCCGCAAGCCATCAAACGACAAATTGTTCCATGGCGATGCGATCATCCAGTGCATGTTCCGGATCGAACAACATGGTCAGCGACTGGCTGCGGTCAATGGCCACCTTTACGCAGCTGACATCGCGGACTTCCTGCTGGTCGCCAACTGCGCTAACCGGCCGTTTTCGGGGTTGAGGACGCGGATGGTGATCTCCATCTTGTCCGGCAATATGGCGCCTTTCCAGCGGCGTGGCCGGAAGGGGCTGATCGGGGTCAGCGCGAGAAGATTGCAGGTCAGCGGAAGAATCGGACCGTTTGCGGACAGATTATAGGCGGTCGAGCCGGCGGGCGTGGCAATGAGAACGCCATCGCAGACCAGCTCTTCCATCATGATCCGGCCGTTGATCTCGATTTCGAGCTTTGCTGTTTGCCGGGTTTCGCGCAGCAGCGACACTTCATTGATCGCGGGCAGGGTGAAGCTGGCGCCGGAAATGGTCTCGACATCCATCTTCAGGGGCTTGACCTTGAAAGCGCGGGCCTTGGCGAGGCGCTCGTTCAGATCTTCCAGATGCCAGTTGTTCATCAGAAAGCCGACCGTGCCCAGGTTCATGCCATAGACCGGCATGATCTTCCGGCGATTGAGCATCTGGTGCAAGGTCTGCAGCATGAAACCGTCGCCGCCCAGAACCACGGCCTGATCGGCTTCTTCGACCGGAACCCAGTCGAGCAGCGCTTTCAGCTTGTCGGCCGCTTCCTGCGCCGGCGCCGTAGGAGACACGATCAGTGCCCATTTCTTGTCGTTCATCCGCCTGTGACGTTCATATGACGCTCCAATATCTCTGCGGACCCATCGAGCTGCGCATTGAAATCATGGCGCTGCGGTTTGAGCTTTAGAGCCTGTTGGAGCAATTGGTCAACGGCAGCGATGCCATTCTCGCGAACCGCCGCGCGCAGATCGACATGTGCGTTGTGACCAAGGCACATGAAGATCTTGCCGTCGGTGGTCAGGCGCAAGCGGTTACAATCATCGCAGAAATTGTTGCTCAGCGGTGTGATCAGGCCGAGGCGCAGACCCAGGGGTTCGACCGAGACATAGCGCGCGGGGCCGGAGCTGCGGTGGGAAATGGGCTGGATGGAATATTGGTCCTGCAAGGGCGCCAGGAACGCATCGGCGGCAATGTGGGCCAGCTTTCGATCAGCCCCTACATCGCCCAGAGGCATGCTCTCGATAACCGTCAGATCATGTCCCCGTTCGGCGCAATATTCGGCCATCGGCAGGAGATCGGCTTCGTTGAAGTCGCGAACCGCAACCATGTTGATCTTGACCCGGATACCGGCTTCGCTGGCGGCTCTTATGCCGTCCAGCACGACGCTCACATCGGCCCCACGGGTGATCTCGGCAAAGCGGGCGGGATCGAGCGTGTCCATGCTGACATTGATCCGCCGCACGCCATGACTCGCGAGATGATCGGCATATTCGGTGAGCAAGGACCCGTTGGTGGTCAGGGTCAGTTCTTCCAGCTCGCCGGAAGCCACCTTCCTGCCCAGCCGCTGGATCACGTCTTTCATATCCCGTCTGACCAGTGGCTCGCCGCCGGTCAGCCGGATCTTCCGGATGCCGTGACCGATAAAACGTTCGGCGATGAGAGTGATCTCTTCCAGTGTCAGAAGCTCGGACTTCGGCATGAAGGTCATCTTCTCCGACATGCAATATTGGCAGCGGAAATTGCACCGGTCGGTGACCGAAATGCGAAGATAATCAATTTTGCGTCCGAAACCGTCTTGCATTGGGCGCCTCATGTCGATTCAATGCTATAGGGCTAGCGCTTTCCGGATAGGCAGGCAACGCCCTATAAAGGTTTTCCTGCTACGGAAAAGATAGTCTGCCGCCTGTAAAACGGCGTTCAGGTCACCCGGTTCAAGGAGTCTCGAAGTCAAAATATCGTCCACCCCGACTGTCCGTCCGGCCGAATTCAGAAACCTGTTTCTGCTTTCGTTCCACGAGCGCGATCCGCTGGCGGCTGAAATCGCGGCTTTGGGATGGCGGGTGCATTCGGCCCGCCGGCTGGATAATCTCAGCGCCCGGTTCTTCTCCGCCGGCGCGATGATCGCGGTGATCGATGTCCGTCAATCCGAACGGGAAGGCGCACAGGCAATCGCCGAGCTTGCGAGCACGGCAACCGAAAGCGGCATCGCGATATTGGCATTGGTCGACAGCAGCCACGATGCTGAGACTATCGCGCAATGTTTCGAGGCCGGCGCGACCCATTATCTGGATTTCGCCGATACCGGTGCAAATCTGAACCAGGCGATCAACTATGCCTATCGCTATGTCGAAAATTTCAGAGGTGGCGCCGAACGCGCGAGCCATGAACAATCGCTGCTGACACTGGGAGATCTGCAATGGTCGATGACCGGCGGCAGCCTCAGGGAATATTGGATCAGCGATAGCCTGCTGGCCGCTGCTGGCGAGATTGACTTCGGGCGTTATCCGCTGACCGGCATTTATCGCACGCTCTCGCCCGAGGAGCGGTGTCGTGTGCGAGGAGCCATGGGGCGTTTGCGGGATGGTGCCAGGCAAGCGGCGGTACCGCACCGGTTCAATGGCCGCCCGGTGATCCATCATCTGCACGAGGCCGATGGCCTCATTTCCGGCAGAATCGAATATCTCGCCAGTGGCGGGGACGCGGAGGACTGGACCGGACGGGATCTGCTTTCCGGGTTGCGCAATGCGGCATCGGCGCGGACGTGGATCAGGCGGAAACTGGATGACGGCAGCCAGCTGACCCTGATTGCGATCGGGATCAAGAATTTCCGGATGATCAACGCCGCGTTCGGACGCAATGCTGGGGACCAGTTGCTGCGGATTGTCGGGCACAGGCTGATGGACCAGGCGCATCGTCAATATGCGGGACCGCATCTCGTGGCGCGTCTTGACGGTCAGAATTTTCTGATAGCGCTTGCCGATTTCGGCAATAGCAAGGTCTCGGATTTTGCCAATGAACTGATCGGCGCCATCTTTGGCGACTTGCAGCTCGAGGGGCGGCCGATCAATCCCGTCGTACGGGCGGGCGTCGCGATCGGGACCAAGGATTCCAGCGACAAAACATTGATCAGAAAAGCGGTCCTGGCGCTCGCGGAAGCGACCGCCGCGGACGCTCTGCCGATCCATTTCAGCACCGTGTCCGAAGCCGATGTCCATCTGGAAGAGGTGCTGGAGGAGCAATTGCCCGGAGCTATGGGGCGCGGTGAAATCGTCATCGTATTCCAGCCGCAAATCAAGGTCGATAGCGGAGCATTATTTGGTGCAGAGGCTCTGGCGCGGTGGGAGCATCCCGAATATGGATTACTCGGCGCGTCCACCTTGTTCGCCGTTGCCGAGCGGGCGGGGGTGATGGATTCGCTATCGACCCAGATACACAAGCAGGCGTTGACACTAGCCGCTCGATGGCCGGCAAGTCTCGGGTCCTTGCGGCTGTCGCTGAATATCACCGCCGGCGATCTGGCGGCGAAAACATTTGTCGATGACATGCTGGGGCAAGTCGAAACCGCCGGCTTTGATCCGGCCCATCTGACGCTCGAGATCACCGAGTCAGAGCTGATCGGCAATTTGTCGGCCTCGGCGACCAAATTGCACCGGTTGCGCAAGAAAGGCATCTGCATAGCAATTGACGATTTCGGCACCGGTTACAGCAGCTTGTCCTATCTCAAGGAACTGCCGGTTGACTATCTGAAGATCGACAGCGGGTTGACCGGGGACATGAGTGGTTCGCCCAAGGACCAGGTTGTCGTGCGATCGATAATAGACATGGCACATAGTCTTGACCTGAGCGTGGTCGCCGAAGGCATCGAAACCGAATCCCAGCTTGATATTCTCGCCGATCAGGGCTGCGAGTTTTTCAGGGTTTCCTGCGTTCCGGTGCGCTGTCGCCGGACGAGTTCGAAGCCTTCGCCCTGCGCAGCAGCTAGGCAGACACGCGTTGCGCGAGTTTCGATAGGCCGGTCGTCAATTGGGTCAGGCCATGCAGGCGGGACTTGGGATCGCGCCACTTGCGTTCGATGAACAGCTTGTTATCGGGCCTGATCTTGGCGGTTCCTTTGAGACGGTCGACATAATCGAGCAAGCCTGGGACGTTGGGAAAGCTGTCGTTGTGGAACGTGACCAGAGCCCCGCGCGGCCCCATCTCGATTTTCGCAATCTTCGCTTTCACGCAATTCATCTTGATATGCATGAGCTTGAGCAGATTGTCGGTCTGGATAGGCAGGTCGCCGAACCGGTCGATCATTTCCGCGGCAAAGGATTCGATTTCCTGAAGGGTTTTAAGCCCGTTCATGCGGCGATAGAGCCCCATCCGGAGCGAAAGATCGGGAACATAGGCTTCCGGTATCAATATGGGCGCATCGACCGTGATTTGCGGAGAGAAGCTGTCGGTGGTGGCTTGCAGGCCGGAGCCTTGGCCTTCGCCTCGAGAATCGCATCCTCCAGCATTGACTGGTAAAGTTCGAAGCCGACTTCCTTGATATGACCCGATTGCTCGTCGCCCAGCAGGTTGCCTGCACCGCGGATATCCAGATCATGGCTGGCGAGCTCAAAGCCGGCACCAAGGCTGTCGAGATCGCCGAGGATCTTCAGTCGCTTCTCCGCCTTTTCGGTAATGATCCGGTCTTTTGGGGTAACCATATAAGCATAAGCGCGCGTTTTGGAGCGCCCGACACGGCCTCTCAGCTGATAGAGCTGGGCTAGGCCGAACCGGTCGGCACGGTGGATGATCAGTGTGTTCGCGCTGGGAATATCCAGACCGCTTTCGACGATAGTGGTCGAAAGCAGCACATCATAATTACGGTCGTAAAAAGCGGACATCCGCTCTTCCACCGTTGCCGGCGGCATCTGTCCATGGGCAACAACATAGGTGAGCTCGGGTGCATGTTTCTTGAAGAATCTTCGATGTCGGCAAGATCCGCGATCCGCGGCACGACCACGAAAGACTGGCCGCCGCGATAATGTTCGCGCAACAGCGCTTCGCGCAGCGGTACCGGGTCCCATGGCATGACGTAGGTGCGCACCGCCAGCCGGTCGACAGGCGGAGTCTGGATGACCGACAGTTCGCGCATGCCGGTCATCGCCATCTGCAACGTCCGAGGAATAGGCGTGGCGGTCAGGGTGAGGACGTGCACATCCGCCTTCATCGCCTTCAATCGTTCCTTATGGGTGACCCCGAAACGTTGCTCTTCATCGATAATGATCAGGCCGAGCCGCTGGAATTCTATGGATTTGGCGAGCAGGGCATGCGTGCCGATCACAATGTCGACTTCACCGCTCGCCAGGCCTTCTTTGGTCTTCTTGGCTTCCGCTGGTGGAACCAGACGGGACAGCCGACCGATCTTGACGGGAAAGGGGCGAAAACGCTCTTCGAAATTGTTGAAATGCTGGCGTGCAAGAAGCGTTGTCGGCGCTATGATCGCAACCTGCATACCGGCCATTGCGGCAGCAAAGGCAGCGCGCATCGCGACTTCAGTCTTGCCGAAACCGACATCACCACAGACCAGGCGGTCCATCGCCTTGCCGGAGGCCATATCGCCGAGAACTTCCTCGATTGCCTGCTGCTGGTCATCGGTTTCCTGATAGGGAAATCGGTCCACAAAGCCAGCCATCTCGCTGGCCTCCACGCGAGCCGGGGTGGCCGGCTGCAAGGCACGTGCAGCGGCCGTTCTCAGGAGTACGTGGGCAATCGCCCGGATGCGTTCCTTCAGCTTTGACTTGCGCCGCTGCCAGCCTTCGCCACCCAGCTTGTCCAGGACAACGCTCTCGCCGCCTTCGCCATAGCGGCTGAGAACATCGATATTCTCGACCGGGACATAAAGCTTGTCGCCGCCGGCATATTTCAGATGAACGCAATCATGCGGACTGTCGCCGACCGGAATGGAGACGATGCCTTCGTAAAGCCCGATGCCATGTTCGAGATGGACGACCAGATCGCCCAGACTCAGCGCGGACAGTTCCTCGATGAAGGCGTCGCTGCTTTTGCGCCGCTTCGACTTGCGAACCAGCCGGTCTCCGAAAATATCCTGTTCGGTGAGCAAAGACAGGTCTTCCGATCGGAATCCGGAAGACAGGGGCAAGATTGTCAGTGCTATTGCAGGCGCAGCCGAGAGGCAGGATGCCCAATCATCGCACAGCACGGCTCCCTTGACATCATGGTCCTTGAGAAGGTCGAAGATACGGGCGCGCGATCCCTTGCTATAGCTGGCGACTATGGCCGTGGTTCCGGCCTTTGTCAGGCCTTTGAGATGGCTGCCTAGTGCCTGGTAAATATTCTCGTTGCGGGCTCGTTCCGGAGAAAAGTCGCGGGGTGAAGACACCGACATCGACATGACGCTGTCCGATTCCGGTTCGTCAAATTCGCTTAGAATATGGATGGGCGCGTCATTCTCGCGGGTCCGCCATTCTTCCGGCGTCAGATAGAGCATTTCCGGGGGTAGCGGGCGGTAGCTCGACAGATTGGCCTTATCGGCTTCGACCCGGTTCTTGTGATAATCCGCAATGGCGACAAATTGCGCCTCTGCCGCTGCAGTTCCAGCCGTATCCCGCAAGATCAGACTGTCATCCCCGACATAATCGAAAATGGTTGCGAGCTGGTCTTCGAGCAGCGGCAGCCAATGTTCCATCCCTGCCAGACGGCGTCCTTCCGATATGGACTGATAGAGTGCGTCGCTTGTCGCAACCGCACCAAAGAGATCGCGATAGCGCGTGCGAAAACGCGTAATGCTCTCCGGGTCCAGCAGGAATTCCGATACCGGGAGCAGTTCCAGGCTATCAATATTGCCGACGGTTCGCTGGTCTGCGGGATCGAACTGTCGCAGCGTTTCGATTTCGTCGCCAAAAAGGTCAATCCTGATGGGCAGCTCGGCGCCCGGCGGGAAGAGATCGATCAGACCGCCACGGGCCGCAAATTCGCCGCTGTCAGCCACCGTGTCGACGCGGACAAATCCGTTGGCATAGAGAAATGAAATCAGCTTTTCCTGCTCGACGATCGTGCCGGGTGCCAAGCGGGTAACAAATTCCTTGATTCGCGATGGCGCTAGTACGCGCTGTGTTGCCGCGTTGACCGTCGTGACCAGCAACTGCGCGCCCGAGAACGGCTGAGCCAGTTTTGCCAGGCTGCGAGCCGGTCCGAAGTGGTGTGAAGAGCCGGGGAAGCACGGTCATAAGGCAGGCAGTCCCAGGCCGGAAATTCGATGATATCGAGATCGGGTGCAAAAAGCGGGCCGCTTCGACAACCGCGCTCATCGCCGCGTCATCGGTCGCGATAAACATCGTGCGCCGGCCCGATTGGGTCGCAACTTCCGACAGGAACAGCGGGCGATAGCCAGCCGGCACACCGACTATGGTCATGCCTTGTTCGGCGGATAATAATCTATCTGGATAAGACACTGGGGATCGCTTCTGGATATAGGACAGGAATATTATTTCGTTGCATCGATATAGTCGAGTTTCTGCATATCATCCATTTGCGGCCCCCTGAAAGCCGAAGGAACGGGCAGCGTGCCAATTGCCCAGGCCATGACATCCACGTCGTCTTCAACGAGCAGCTTTTCGAACCAGTCGATATCCTCTTCGGACCAGTTAGGACTATAGCGATCAAAAAACCGCCAATGAGAAAATCCGCCTCGCGGGTCCCGCGATGCCAGGCGCGAAATTGCAGCCGTTTCAGCTTGGTTTCGCGATCCATAATTACTGCTCCAACTTGGCTGGCATAATGGGCCAGCGGGGGTATAAAGGCGGATAGACATGCGGCCCGAGATACTCAATCCATTATTTGGCGAAACCCAGTCGCTCAAAGGCGTCGGCAAGGTGCTGGCCAAGCCGCTTGAAAAGCTGCGGCTGACTCGGGTCAAAGATCTGCTCTACCATCAACCAAGCTACTGGATGCATCGCAAACGCGTTGAGGAACTCGATGAAGTCGATGTCGGCGAGACGATCATCGTTGAGGTGACACCTGTTGATTATCGTACCGGCGGGCCACGCAGTCCCTTGCGGGTCCACGCTACGGACAAGTTGGGCAACTATATCAGTCTAACCTTTTTTGGACGGAATCCGGGCTGGCCCAAGAAACTGCTGCCGCTGGGTGAGTCCAAGGTCATTTCCGGAAAGCTCGAACGCTATGGCGACGAACTGCAAATGGTCCATCCGGATCAGGTTCTCGAACCCGGGCAGGGCGACAGCATCGCGCTTCTGGAGCCGATCTATCCGTTAGCAGAAGGGTTGGGCAATGGGCGAATGAAGCAGCTGGTTGGGCAGGCCTTGGCGCTAGCTCCGACGTTACCGGAATGGATCGAACCGAGCCAGCTTGCTGCGAAAGACTGGAAGAGTTGGAAGGACAGTATCGTTGCGCTTCATCGCGTCGAAAGCGAAGATAGCAGTGACAGGCTCGCCTATGATGAGGTATTTGCCAACCAACTCGCCTTCATGCTGGTGCGCGCCAGCAACCGGAGCAAGAAAGGCATCCCTATTCAAGGCGATTGCAGGTTACGCGACAGGTTGAAGCTGCCGTTTGAGCTGACCGATGCCCAGAAACGTTGCATTGTCGAAATTGAAGGCGATCTCGCGCAAAACGCTCCGATGTTACGTCTGCTTCAAGGTGATGTCGGCTCGGGAAAGACTCTGGTGGCGCTGATGGCGCTGCTGTCTGCGGTAGAAGCGGGCTATCAGGGTGCTTTTCTGGCACCGACGGAAATTTTGGCACGGCAGCATTACGAAGGACTCCAGAAATTGCTGACGGGCCTTCCGATCAACATCGCCATATTGACCGGACGCGACAAGGGGAAGGTTCGCGAGGCGACACTGATGGGAGTGATGGATGGTTCGATCAATATCCTGATCGGAACGCACGCGATATTTCAGGACCATGTGAAATATAGGAATCTCGCCGTCGCGGTCATCGATGAGCAGCATAAATTCGGCGTGTCTCAGCGCCTTATGCTGACGCAAAAGGCCGAGCGTACGCCGCATTTGCTGGCGATGACCGCAACCCCGATCCCGCGGACGCTTACTTTGAGTCAATATGGCGAAATGGATGTGTCCCGCATCGACGAACTGCCACCCGGGCGGCAGACGATAGACACCAGCGTGATCTCCGACGCACGAATGGCGGACGTGGTTGAGGGGCTGGCCCGCCATATCGCTTCCGGCGGTCAGGCCTACTGGGTCTGTCCCCTGATTGACGAGAGCGAGAAGAGCGATCTCGCGGCGGCTGAGGACCGCGCCGCTGCATTGTCTGCACGCTTCGGTGATCAGGTCGGCCTGGTGCACGGCCGGATGAAGGGGCCGGAAAAAGATCTGGTAATGACCCGCTTCCAGCGCGACGAGATTAAGGTGCTGGTGGCCACCACGGTGATCGAGGTCGGGGTCGATGTGCCCAATGCCAGCCTGATGATTATCGAAGCTGCCGACCGTTTTGGTCTCGCCCAGTTGCACCAGCTCCGCGGACGGGTGGGCCGGGGGAGCGTCAAGTCCAACTGCCTGCTGATTCGAGGCGAAACGCTGAGCGAAACGGCGCGCGCCGCCTCACGCTGATGCGCGAGACCAACGACGGCTTTCGTATCGCCGAGGAAGACTTGCGGTTGCGCGGGGCGGGGGAACTGCTCGGTACCCGACAATCGGGTGATGCCGGCTTTCGTATTGCGACGCCCGCACAGGTGAATGAATTTATCGGAGCGGCGACCGATGATGCGAGGCTTTTGCTCGAACGGGATGGTGGCCTGGACAGCGAAAGAGGGCAGGCAGCGCGTGTTGCCCTTTATCTTTTTGAGAGGGACTGGGGCGTCAGTCTGTTGCGCAGTGGATAGCGCCTAGTTGCCGTTTATTTTTCCAGCATGGCGTAGAAATCCGGTTCCCGGATAACCCGCTCAAACTTGAAACCGTGGCGCCCTTGATGGGACCAGACCAGATAGGCTTCGATACGTCCCGCAACCGGTAGGCGAACGGTCACCCGGTCCCCCTTTTCCATGTCGATGGGATCGGCGAGCATCATGCCGTTTGCGGAAATATTGGCGATTCGCACCCGGATTTCCTGATTGGGATGAAATTCGCATATGGTCTCAAAATCGACCGAAAAACGCGTGGCACGACGCATATCTGAGGCTGTTTGAGGTGGTAGACCGGTCATTCGCAGCGAGCTCCGTATATGGTTCATAGCGACCATAACGGTTGATCAAGAATAAATGGTAAATGAGCGTGAGAGGGGCCGCTCATGGGCGCGCATGATCAGGCTCGGCGAAGCAACCCGTGCTTTTTCTTGCCGGCAGAAATTTTCCTGTCTTCACCTGTCACAGCAACCATCGATCCCGCATCCCGAACCGGCTCGTCGTCGATCCGGGCGCCACCGCCGGCAACCAGTCGCTTGGCTTCGCCCTTCGAAGCGCAAAAGCCGATACCGACAAGAGCGTCGAGAATTGAAATCTCGCCGCCCGTCACTTCGAAAACAGGCAAATCGTCGCCCGCAGTGCCTTGTTCGAAGGTCTGCTGCGCGGTCTTGGCGGCATCCGCTGCGGCGCTGTCCCCGTGTGCCATCGCGGTGGCGGCATCGGCCAGTATTTTCTTGGCTTCGTTGATTTCCGACCCTTGAAGCGTTTCCAGTCTCGCAATTTCTTCCAGATCGATGTCGGTGAACAATCGCATGAACTTGCCGACATCGCGATCGTCGGTGTTGCGCCAGAATTGCCAGTAATCGTAAGGCGACAGCCGCTCTGCATTCAGCCAGATCGCGCCGTCGACGGATTTACCCATCTTGGACCCGTCTGCCTTGGTGATCAGAGGGTGGTGACTCCGAACAGTTCGGCTCCGTCTACCCGCCGGCCAAGCTCGATTCCGTTGACGATATTGCCCCATTGGTCAGACCCGCCAAGCTGCAATTGGCAACCATGCTGCCGCGACAATTCAAGAAAGTCGTAAGCCTGCAGGATCATATAGTTGAATTCGAGAAAGGTCAGCGGCTGCTCCCGCTCCAGCCGCAGTTTGACGGAATCAAAGGTCAGCATCCGGTTGATCGTGAAGTGCCGGCCGATATCGCGCAGGAACGGAATATATTCCAGCTCGCCCAGCCAGTCATTATTGTTGACCATCACGGCATCAGTAGGACCGTCACCAAATGTCAAAAATTCTCGAAACTGGTCCGGATTTTGGCAAAATTTGACGCAATCCCGTCATCATCCAGCAATTTTCGCATCTCGTCCTTGCCGGAAGGATCGCCCACCTTGGTGGTGCCGCCGCCCATCAGGACGATCGGTTTGTGGCCTGCCTGCTGCAGCCGGCGGAGAAGCATGATTTGCACCAGATTGCCGACGTGCAGCGAATCCGCGGTAACATCAAATCCGATATAGCCGGGAATCACGCTCTTGCTGGCAAGTGAATCCAATGCCTCGGCATCGGTTAACTGGTGGATATAGCCGCGATCATTCAGTAGACGCAGCAGATCGGATTGATAATGGGTCATGGATTGGTGCGTTACATGGGGACAACGAAAGTCGCAATATGCGTTTGAACTTGCAAAGCCATCCGGAGACGCCGGTGTCTGCGATCGACAATATTACCGTAGAATGGTCAATGTCGGAGACCGGCACGATCTGGCTGCGATATCACGCAGAGGGAAATGTCGAGGAAGTCAGCCTGCCAGCCGATCTGGGCCAGTCGAGCCGGACGGATGATCTGTGGCAACATAGCTGTTTCGAACTTTTCCTCGGCGAGCCGGGAGCCGAACAATATTGCGAGTTCAACTTTTCGCCTTCGGGCAATTGGGCGGCCTATGGTTTCGATCGCTATCGTGAGGGGATGAGACCGCTTCCGATGTCTGAAGCACCTGAGATATACATGGATTTCAGCGATACCCATGTGGCTCTCGAGGCCATGTTGGGATTGCCCGATCTCTGGGTGGCGAAAGAACTTGATGCCGGCCTGGCGGCGGTTATCGAGATGCAGGATGGAGCGAAATCACTCTGGGCTTTGGCGCATCCCGCCGCTAGGCCGGATTTCCATCACCGGGATGGATTTACGCTCAAAATGGAGGCGGCGGCGCTTTGATGAAATTCGGAATAGACAGGCTGATCGAGGACGCGGACCTGCGCCGGCCTCTGGCAGGGAAAAGGGTCGCCTTGCTGGCGCATCCCGCTTCGGTAACAGGCGATCTGGTGCACAGTCTGGATGCGCTGTCGGCGCTGGAGGATATCAACCTGACGGCTGCTTTCGGCCCGCAACATGGCCTGCGCGGTGACAAGCAGGACAATATGATCGAGTCGCCCGATTTCAACGACCCGGTCCACGATATCCCGGTGTTCAGCCTTTATGGCGAAGTGCGACGGCCGACTGCGCAATCAATGGCGACGTTCGACGCAATATTGATCGACCTTCAGGATCTTGGCTGCCGGATCTACACGTTTATCACCACCTTGCGCTATATGCTGGAAGCCGCTGCCGAGCATGGCAAGACGGTCTGGGTGCTGGACCGGCCCAATCCCGCCGGCAGGCCCGTCGAGGGCACGTTGCTGGAAGACGGATGGGAGAGTTTCGTCGGCGCAGGGCCCATGCCGATGCGGCACGGACTGACCATGGGCGAAATGGGCCGCTGGATGATCACCCATTTTGACCTTGATGTCGATTATCGGGTCATTGAAATGCAGGGCTGGCAACCCGAAGGCCCCGGCTATGGCTGGCCCGAGGACCGTATCTGGATCAATCCGAGCCCCAATGCGCCCAATGTCAATATGGCCCGCGCCTATGCGGGCACCGTCATGCTGGAAGGGACGATGTTGTCCGAAGGGCGGGGGACGACCAGGCCGCTGGAGCTTTTCGGCGCGCCGGATATCCAAGCGCGGCCGGTGATTGCGGAAATGCAGCGAATCGCACCGCAATGGCTCGAAGACTGCCTTTTGCGGGAAATCTGGTTCGAACCGACCTTCCACAAACATCAGGGCCAGCTGTGCAACGGCGTGCAGATCCATGCCGAGGGGCCAGGCTATGATCACGCCGCCTTCCGGCCTTGGCGATTGCAGGCTGTAGCGCTGAAGGCGATTTCGAATCTCCACGACGGATATGAATTGTGGCGCGATTTCCCCTACGAATATGAAAATGACAAGCTGGCGTTCGATGTGATCAACGGCGGGCCATCGTTGCGGGAGTGGATCGAGAATTCGTCTTCGACGGCAGATGATCTGGACGCGATAGCGGTTCCGGATGAAAATTCCTGGGCCGCGACGTCGAGGGAATTTTGGCTCTACTGACTATGCTGCACTGCAACATATTTATTGCATTTGGTCCGTGATCTGGTAATCAGCCGCCATGTTACCGAGTAAAGAGTTTTTCGAAGGCGTCGCGCTCAAAAAATGCGTGGCCGCCACTTACAACAATACGGCCTTCAAGCTGGCGCCGCATATTCTCTATACGCGCCATGACGAAATGTATGTCGACGCCGTTCCGCTGGAAAAAGACGGGCAACCGCCGCGGGAGGTAAAGCTTGGAACCTTCAAGCTTTCCGGCCTGAAAGATGTGCGCGTGGAAGACCTGCATTTCGAAAAGTCGGACGTCTTTGAACCGGCCGCCGAAAAATATGACGGAACGACCCTGCTCGCAATCGAGGGCTGAGCCTCAGCCCTGTTTCCGGGTCAATTCTTTCATCGCATCGCTCAGCCCGTCGACCGTCAGCGGATACATCCGGTCATTCATCAGTTCACGGATGATCTTGACGCTTTGGGAATAGCCCCATTGCTTTTCCGGAACCGGGTTGAGCCAGGCCGCAGCAGGGTAAGTATTGGTCAGGCGCTGCATCCAGGTCACGCCGGCTTCCTCGTTGAAATGCTCGACCGAACCGCCCGGATGGGTGATTTCATAGGGGCTCATCGACGCGTCGCCGACGAAGATCAGCTTATAGTCATGACCATATTTGTGGAGCACATCCCAGGTGTTGGTGCGTTCTGAAAAGCGGCGGCGATTGTCTTTCCAAAGGCCTTCGTAAGGGCAGTTGTGGAAATAGAAAAATTCGAGATTCTTGAACTCGGTGGTCGCCGCGCTGAACAGCTCCTCGCATAGCTTGATAAACGGATCCATCGACCCGCCGACGTCGAGAAACAATAGCAGCTTCACCGCATTGTGCCGTTCCGGGCGCATGTGAATGTCAAGCCAGCCCTGTTTGGCCGTGCCATTGATTGTCCGGTCGATATCGAGCTCGTCGGCAGCACCCTCGCGGGCAAATTTGCGCAGGCGCCGGAGCGCGACCTTGATATTGCGCGTACCGAGCAGCTTGGTGTTATCGAGATTCTGGAATTCGCGTTTGTCCCAGACCTTGATTGCCTTTTTTGGCCGCCTTCGCCGCCAATCCGGACGCCTTCTGGATTATAGCCGGAATTGCCATAAGGCGAGGTGCCGCCGGTGCCGATCCATTTGTTGCCGCCCTCGTGGCGTTTCTGCTGTTCCTCGAGCCGCTCTTTCAGCGTTTCCATGATCTCGTCCCAGCTACCGAGCGACTTGATCTTTTCCATTTCCTCTTCGGAAAGATATTTCTCGGCAACCGCTTTCAGCCAGTCGAGCGGGATATCCTCTTCCTCCGTGCCGTAGGAGGTTTCGATGCCTTTAAAGACCTTTGAAAAACCTGATCGAAGCGGTCGAGCAAGCCTTCGTCTTTCACGAAGGTTGCGCGGGAGAGATAATAGAATTCCTCCGGACTACGCTGGATAACGTCCTTTTCGAGCGCCTCGAGCAGCACAAGATGTTCCTTGAGCGACGCTGAAATACCAGCCGCCCTGAGTTCGTCCATGAAGTTAAAGAACATCGTGTCTGCCTTTGCCTAGCGCGCTTCGCGTTTCGCCATGAAGGCCAGGCGTTCGAACAGCATCACGTCCTGTTCGTTCTTGAGCAACGCGCCGTGCAGGGGCGGGATCGCCTTGCTGCTGTCGTTCGATTGCAGCGCTTCGAGCGGCATGTCCTCGTTGAGGATCAGCTTCAGCCAATCGAGCAATTCGCTGGTGCTTGGCTTTTTCTTGAGGCCGGGAACGTCGCGGACATCGTAGAAAATATCCATCGCCTTCTTGACCAATATGCCCTGAATGTCGGGGAAATGGACGTTGATGATATCCTGCATCGTCTCGCGATCCGGGAATTTGATATAGTGGAAGAAACAGCGACGCAGGAAGGCGTCTGGCAGTTCCTTCTCGTTGTTCGAAGTGATGATTACGATCGGACGTTCCGTCGCCTTGACCGTTTCCTTGGTCTCGTAAACGTGGAATTCCATGCGATCGAGTTCCTGCAACAGGTCGTTCGGAAACTCGATATCGGCCTTGTCGATTTCGTCGATCAGCAGCACGGGCAGTTCGGGGGCAGTGAAGGCCTCCCACAGCTTGCCCTTGCGGATATAGTTGGAAATATCATGGACCCGCTCGTCGCCCAGTTGGCCGTCGCGAAGCCGCGCAACCGCATCATATTCGTAAAGACCCTGATGCGCCTTGGTGGTGGATTTGACATTCCATTCGATCAGCGGCGTGCCCATCGCCTTGGCGATTTCATAGGCCAGTACCGTCTTGCCGGTGCCCGGTTCACCCTTGACCAGCAGAGGGCGGCGGAGGGTCATGGCAGCATTGACAGCAACCTTCAGATCATCGGTTGCAACATAGTCTTTGGTACCGTCAAAACGCATGATTTTCTATTCCTTGCCGTGAACGTCAAAGCAAAGGCGATAGGGAAAACTCCCCTTCCAGGCAAGTTAATCATTTAGTTAATTTTGCGGAAACCGCCGCCAGGTTTATCGGGAAAGCCGCATGTTCCGGCGCGCTTCCAGAAGTTGCCACAGCCCGCGATGCTGGTTGAGCAATTGCTCGCCCCGAAATTGAGGGCTCTTTCCAGGGCAGGGGTGTTCGCCAGCAGGCTGTTAAGCTCGGTGGTCGCCGCAACGCTCGGCAAGATCGACGCCCGCGCTTCTACACCGACGCGCAAGGCGATCTGTTCCAGTATATTTCGGACGCAATGCCAGTCGGCAACCAGTGCGATGGCAGCGCCGATCGCGCATCCCGCGCGTTCCGACTGGGACAGCATATCCAGCGCCTTGCGTTGCCCCAGAACTGCAGCGTTGCTCTGGTCATCCAGGCTGACGCCCGAAATCGGGCCGGCAGCTACGGTCAGTTTGGTCAGAAAGGCGCGTTCGGCGGCAAAGCCGTCGGTCGCCTGGATCAGCCATTCCCGTGCGGCATCATCGACGGTCTTGGTCGCCGCATGATCGATTACGCCCGGATGCCGTCCGTGCAAAACGCACAGGAAATGCACGATATCGGCGATATCAGCCCCGGACAGCACGGAAAAATCCTCCAAGACAAGCTGTACATAAGGCGCTGAATCGCTGCCAAAACTAACGAATTGCCCGGCGAACCCTGGCTGTGTCATCAATTGTGCATTTTGTCCTAGCATCGCGTTTCCGATATCCGAATAAGGTTGCGAAAATGCGTTGAGCACCCTCGTCAGTCTTCGAATATAACAACGATACCTAAAGAGTAGGTTTACCGGCTGTTAGGGATTTGCAAACCATAGCAGCCGGTTCCTGTTTCCAATATTACTGATCGAGAAAACTGCGCATCTTGCGGCTGCGGCTCGGGTGCTTGAGCTTGCGCAAGGCCTTGGCTTCGATCTGCCGGATACGCTCGCGAGTCACGCTGAACTGCTGGCCGACTTCCTCGAGCGTGTGATCGGTGTTCATACCGATCCCGAAGCGCATACGCAGCACGCGCTCTTCGCGGGGAGTCAGGCTGGCCAATACGCGAGTCACGGTTTCCTTCAGATTGGCCTGTATAGCGGCGTCCACCGGAATGATCGCATTCTTGTCCTCGATGAAATCACCCAAGTGCGAATCTTCCTCGTCACCGATCGGCGTTTCAAGCGAAATCGGCTCCTTGGCGATTTTCATCACCTTGCGCACTTTCTCGAGCGGCATGGAAAGGCGTTCGGCCATTTCCTCCGGTGTCGGTTCGCGGCCCTGTTCGTGCAGGAACTGGCGGCTGGTGCGAACCAGCTTGTTGATCGTTTCGATCATATGGACCGGAATACGGATGGTCCGCGCCTGATCGGCAATAGACCGCGTGATCGCCTGGCGAATCCACCATGTGGCATAGGTGCTGAACTTGTAACCGCGGCGATATTCGAACTTGTCGACCGCTTTCATCAGGCCGATATTGCCTTCCTGGATGAGATCGAGAAATTGCAGGCCGCGGTTGGTATATTTCTTGGCGATCGAGATCACCAGACGGAGATTGGCCTCGACCATTTCCTTCTTGGCGATACGCGCTTCGCGCTCGCCCTTCTGGACCATGTTGACGATCCGGCGGAATTCGACCAGCGAGGTGCCGGTGGCATTGGCAATATCGGAGATTTCCGCCCGGATGCGATCAACCGCATCGGCTTCCTTCTCGACAAAAGCCGCCCATTTCTTGTCGACTTTTGCCATGCTGGACAGCCAGTTGTCGTCCAGTTCGTTGCCGACATAGCTTTCCAGAAAGGCGCGACGCGGAACCTTGTGGCGCTCGGCAAGGCGGAGCATCTGCCCGCCAAGCGTGGTCAGGCGCCGGTTGAACGAGTAAAGCTGGTCGACCAGAAACTCGATTTTATTGGCATGAAATTGCACGCTTTCGACCAAAGCGGTCAGTTCTTCGCGCAAATCGTGATATTTTTCTCCGAAGCTGCCGGGAATTCCTTGCCCGCCGCCAGCGATTCCAGCCGGGTCGTCTGCAATTTGGAGAATTTCTTGAACACCGAGGTGATCAGCGCGAATTTTTCCAGCGCGTCGGGTTTCAGCGCTTCTTCCATCTGCGCGAGGGAAAGGGTGTTGTCTTCCTCTTCCTCTTCGACCACCCGCTTGGTGCGGCGTTCGGTCAGCTCGGCTTCATCATCATCTTCGCCATCGGCCGATTCCTCGTCTTCGACCTCGTCATCATCCTTGAACGAGGGGCCGGCGGTTTTCTCGCTGATTTCGCCATCATCATCGTCTTCGGCCTCTTCCAGATTTTCCGGAACAGGATCCTTGGAGAGCATAGCGTCGAGATCGAGAATTTCGCGCAGCTGCATTTCGCCGTCGTTGAGGGCCGTCGACCATTCGATGATCGCGTTGAACGTGGTCGGGCTTTCGCAAAGGCCCCAGATCATCGTGTCGCGGCCGGCCTCGATACGCTTCGCGATGGCAATCTCGCCCTCGCGGCTGAGCAGTTCAACCGCGCCCATTTCGCGCAGATACATGCGAACGGGATCGTCGGTGCGGTCACCGGTCGCCTTTTTCGGAGCGGCAGCAGCGGATTTCTTGTCCTTGTCCTTGCCGTCGATGGATTCGACTTCTTCGCCGGCCATTTCCTCGGCGGCTTCCTCGTCATTCTCGACAATCCGGACACCCATTTCGGAAATCGCGGACATGACGTCCTCAATCTGCTCGTTCTGGTCCTGGGGCAGGGCTTCGTTCAGCTCGTCAATCGTCAGATAGCCGCGCTTCTTACCTTGAGCGATCAATTTCTTGATGGCGCTATCGTTGAGATCAATCAACGGTTCGTCTTCGGCTTTGGTGTGTTTTGCTTTACTTGCCAATGGCTCAGGCCCCTAATTTAAAAACTATATTGCGTCGTCGATCTGGGTCAGTTCGACCAACCGCTCGTGAAATAACTGTTTCGCTTTGCGAAGGCGTTGCTGTTCGGCATAACTTTCTTCCGTAAGATCATCCTGCACCCGCCGCGTTGCCTCCGCGAGAGCCGCTTCCAGTCCGGGACGCGCCGTCACCACTTTTATCGCTTCCGCCAAGTCCCGATGCGCCCGTTCGATCAATAGCGAAGGGGCATCGTCTGGCAGTTTGCGGTTGAAAGTGAAATTCAGCGCATCGGCCCGTAACAGCCCTTTTGCGACATTATAACAATCTGTCTTCTCCAATATGGTAAGAAGGCCCTGCATATCAAGCGTTTCTTTGCGCATCGCGACATTGATCAGTTCACCGAGCAGCAACTGCATCTGCGAATCGGCCAGCCGGATCGCGCTGAGCTCCTCGAAATGGCTGGAAATCCGGCACGGATGCCGGATCAGGCCGCCCAATATGCCTTTCGCAATCTGCAGGTCATAGCCTTCGATCAGGAAGGATTTTGTATCATCCGTCGGCTTGTAGGAGACAAATTTCGACGGGAACTTGCGGTTCGAATTTTGCGGGCGCCGGCCTTCGGAACGATTGTCCGTCCGGGCAAAAAAGGTCGACTGGTAGCGTTCGTTGAATACTTGCCGGTAATGCTGGGCGATATCCTGATCGGCGATATCGCGGACATGGTCAAACAGCCGTTTCTTTAGACCCGCCTTGGTTTCGGGCGAGTTGAGCGGTTCTGCGTCATATTCGACTTGCCAGATCTTCTCGTCGAGCATCTGCGGCCTGGCGATGAGGGCAGCAAAGGCATGGGCACCCTCGGCCCGGATCAGATCGTCGGGATCCTGTCCGGCGGGCAGCGAAATGAAATTCAGGCTGTGCGATGGGCGTAAGATGGGCAGGGCGCGCACGGCTGCGCGCATCGCCGCTTTCTGACCCGCATTATCGCCGTCAAAGCAGAGGATCGGGGCCTCGACCATTTTCCAGATCCGCTCGATCTGATGCTCGGTCAGCGCCGTGCCGAGCGGCGCAACCACGTCTTTGAAGCCGGCCTGAGCCAGTGCAATCGCATCCATATAGCCTTCGACCACCAATATCCGGCCGGTCTGGCGAGAGGCCGGCGAAGCCTTGTCCAGATTGTAAAGCGTCCGGCCCTTGTCAAACAAAGGCGTGTCGGGGCTGTTGAGATATTTCGGCTCGCCATCGCCCAATATCCGGCCACCGAAGGCGATCACTCGGCCGCGCGGATCGCGGATCGGGATCATCAGCCGGCCGCGGAACCGGTCATAGGGCTCCTTGTCATCGACCTTGATCAGCAGACCCGCCTCGACCAGCCGGTCCACGCCATGTTTCGACAGGGCGTCCTTGAGCCGTCCGCGCGAATTGGGGGCAAAGCCGAAGCCGAATTCACGGATCGTGCTTTCCGAAATGCCGCGGTTTTTCAGATAGTCCCGCGCCGCCGCGCCCTCGGTGCTGTTGAATTGTTCGACAAACCAGTCCTGCGCCGCCGCCATCACGTCATGCAGCGTGGCGCGGACCTCCTGCCGCTGCGCCGCGCGGGGATCGGGGGCAGGGACTTCCATCTGCGCCTCGGCGGCGAGATCCTTGACCGCGTCCATGAAGCCCAGCCCGCGCTGCTCGGTCATCCAGCTGATCGCGTCGCCATGGGCGCCGCAACCGAAGCAATGGTAGAAGCCCTTTTCGTCGTTGATCGTGAAACTGGGCGATTTCTCGTTATGGAACGGGCAGCAGGCCTTATATTCGCGACCCGCCTTCTGGATCTTGACCGTGCGCCCGATCAGCGTCGACAGCGTGACACGCGAGCGCAGTTCTTCCAGCCATTGCGGGGTGAGGGTCATAAATCCCCCTCCCGCCTGCGGGAGGGGTTAGGGGTGGGCATATCAGCCAAGACTTGCTCAATCCGCCCAACAACACCCTCAACATTGCTCAAAACATCATCATTTGTGAATCGAATGACCTTATACCCGTGCGCGACAAGATCCCTTGTTCGCTTCGCATCATAGGCTTGCTGCGTCTCATGCGAATATCCGTCAATTTCAATGATCAATCCCAGCTCGCGGCACAGGAAGTCAGCATAATAGGGGCCAACGGGCATCTGTCGGCTGAATTTTCGTCCACCAAGCTGCCGTTTCGACAAATATTTCCAGAGCTTTCGTTCAGCCGGTGTGGCTGTATTGCGCAGGGATTTGGCGCGGTCGGTATTTCTTGGTTTGAAAACTACCACTGTTTTTCTTTTCAGTCCCACCCCTAACCCCTCCCGCAGGCGGGAGGGGGATTTTCAGCTCAAAGCCGCCTTCACCAGCGCGCTGGCCTTGCTCATGTCGATTTCGGTGCCATGGCGCTTCTTCAGTTCGCCCATCACGCGGCCCATGTCTTTCATGCTGTCGGCGCCGAGTTCGGTCTTGATGCCGGCGATCAGCGCGGCGGTTTCTTCCTCGCTCAGTTGCGCGGGGAGGAATTCCTCGATCACGGCGAGTTCCTGTTTCTCGGCAGCGGCGAGTTCGGTGCGGCCGCCGCTTTCGAACATGGCGATCGATTCGCGGCGCTGCTTGGCCATTTTCTGCAGGACATCGGTGACCATCGCGTCATCGTCCACTGCGGCATCCTTGGTGCGCAGTTCGATGTCCTTGTCCTTGATCTTCGCCAATATGCTGCGTGTCGCGGCGGTGCGATCCTTGTCACCGGCCTTCATGGCGGCAATTTGCGCGGCTTTCACGGTCTCGCGAATCATGGCGTCCCTCATATTTTTGGAATAAGCGACCACCATAGCGGGAACATAATATTTTTCATAGATTGTGACGCCAGAAATCTGGCCCTAGGTCCCATGAAATTTTGCGCCTATGACGGACCCAAAGGAACAGCCCATGACCCATGCCCATAATCCCGCCGCTCCCGAGGGTGCAACAGGGATATTGGTATTGGCCGATGGCACGATCATCTGGGGCAGGGGCTTTGGCGCAACCGGCTCTGCGGTCGGTGAAGTCTGCTTCAACACCGCGATGACCGGCTATCAGGAAGTGATGACCGACCCCAGCTATGCCGGGCAAATCGTGACCTTCACCTTTCCGCATATCGGTAACACCGGGACTAACGACGAGGACATCGAGGCGGACAGCCCGCATGCCCTGGGCTGCATTGTTCGCGAGGATATCACCGCACCGTCCAATTTCCGCGACCAGAAGCCGTTTGACCAGTGGATGTCAGAGCAGGGCCGGATCGGCATTTCCGGTGTCGATACAAGGGCTTTGACCCGGCGGATCCGGGAAGCCGGCGCGCCCAATGCGGTGATCGCTCATGATCCCGAAGGCCAGTTTGATATTGACGAACTGCTCGCCAAGGCGCGGGCCTGGCCGGGGCTGGAAGGCCTGGATCTGGCCAAGGAAGTGACCGGGCACCAGACGCATTTATGGGACAAGGGCGGAGCGTGGCGGCTCGGTCATGGCTATGCGCCATTGGAAGACTTGGAAGCATCTTCGTCGCGTCCGCATGTGGTGGCTATTGATTATGGTGCGAAGCGGAATATCTTCAGAAATCTTGTGAAGGCTGGCGCAAAAGTCACTGTAGTTCCTGCTGAAACTTCCTTTGATGAAATCATGGCGTTGAAGCCTGCCGGCGTATTTCTGTCCAACGGCCCCGGCGATCCGGCGGCAACCGGCTCTTATGCGGTTCCGGTTATCCAACAGTTGCTGGAAGCGGATATGCCACTGTTCGGCATCTGCCTTGGTCACCAGATGCTCGCGCTCGCTGCGGGCGCCAAGACGGTCAAGATGCACCAGGGCCATCGCGGCGCTAATCATCCGGTGCAGCGGATCGGCGGCGGCTGGGCCGAGACCGAAGGGCTGGTCGAGATCACCAGCATGAACCACGGTTTCGCGGTGGACGGTGACAGCTTGCCCGACAATATTCACGAGACCCACAAGAGCCTGTTCGACGGCAGCAACTGCGGCATCGAGATCATCGGCAAACGCGCCTTCGGCGTCCAATATCACCCCGAAGCGAGCCCCGGCCCGCAGGACAGTTTCTATCTGTTCGAGAAATTTGTCGGGGGGTTGAGGTGAAGATATCCAAACGACATGATATGGAATTGTTCATCTTAGCGGACGCATTCTCCAGAAAAATTGCTGACATAGACTTGCATTCGGCAATTCGTCCCGAAACGATCGCGGCCGATTATAATTTGGATGTGGACGATGTTGCTTCATTTTGTGAATCGCTTTCAACTACGACATTGTTGACAACTGGCGACTTGGAAATCACCCCCGATGGAATGGCTTATGTTGGGCAGCACTGGAAAGATTGTCTTAGCGCGGCGAAGGAGTACGGTGATAAAGATTTGATGAAGAAACTTGAAGATCGATTTCAGATATTGGTTTCAGGCGACCCTTCTATCCATGCTACTCAAGACCTTGAGAATCAACTCGATGGCTTTGGCGGCATGATAGGCCAACATGATTTCGTTCGAAACTTTCAGCAGCTTTCATATCAAACGATGGTGACAGCTTTCATACGGAAAGCATATTCTAAGCTCGATGAGATTGGACTTCCCAACTCTGATGTAGCTCAGGCCAAGGCGTATCTAGAATGTGCTCTCATATTGAGCGAAGCACCTGTTCCGCAACCCTCTTTGGTGTGGGAGTTATGCGAGCGAGCCAGTCATATTGCAGGAGTTAGTTCACTCCTTATTGCGTTGTTCGTCGCGTTGGTCGGGTGATGGTAAAAAGATTACTAATCTCTCTCATTCCACTCATTGGTGCCAGCCCGGTCCATATTGGGCAGGCACGTACCTGCGACTTTTCGATAAATAATAGAAGCTGTAAGTCGGCGGAGGAATTTCAATGAGCGGACCGATTGATCCTGCACATCTTGCCGAAGAATGGGCAATTGATGACGAAATCCTGCAAAATATGGCAGCGGGTGGCGATTTGTCGCATGTTGTGCGCGAAATTAACGTGCAATTTGTCGGCGCCGTCTCCGATCTCAACAAGCTGAAGAATGATGCGGCCAAATGGGGCTTTCGCTCGGCTCTGGTCTCCAACGAGGATGGCGAGTGGGTGATCGAGTTACAGATCGACCTCGACACAAAGCGCGAGACGATCCGCGAGCTAACCCGCAAATGCCTCGAGATCGAAAGCGAATATGATATCGACCATGATGGTTGGGGCTGCTTTGCCTGCAACGAAAATGGCGAGATTTCTGACGAGAATCCGGCGTGATGGGGTTTTTGCATCGTTCCGAAGTCTCAGCTTACCTACAGGTTAGTTCTAAGCTAACCGATAAGTGGTGGGAGGCGTGGGTTTAGCACATGGCTGTTCGAATTGAGACGGTAAAGAACAGCATTCTTCTTGTTCTCTACGACTACATGCTTACCTCTAACCATGAAACCTTTTGGTTGATATTCCAGCGATGCAGAATGGTCTGCCGGAGGAAGCATCCGGAGCATTCGTAGAACGAGCACTAAATCGATTGATTGCTGATAAATTAATAGAACAAGGTGGCTCCGATACACTCCGAACTGATTTGTATGCATTAACCGACCACGGAATTGAAGCAGCTGAATCGCTTATCGAGGAACGAGGTATTCGAGTTGAAGATTATGTCCCATCTCCAGATGCAGACGTAATATTGTCTCGGATAAGTGATCCGACGCTTTATTCTGATCTAATTTCGGGATTTGCGGAGCTAGGTGTTGAGTTAGACAGAAGTAATTCTGCAGCAGAAGAACTCGGCACGAGCATGGAGCCCATAAAGGCTGAAATCAGTGCAGCATCGACTCTCATGCAATCCGGTGCTGTGCGAGTTTCAAGGCTTCAAGGCCTTATCTTGCCTACACTTAAATTTCTTTCTGAAAAATTCACAGGAGGCGCTGTTGGTGAACTTGCGAAGCGCCTTGTCAATCTATTGCTAGGATCGGGATAAATGCCCAAAAGAACTGACATAAAATCCATCCTCATCATCGGCGCTGGCCCGATTATTATCGGCCAGGCTTGTGAATTTGACTATAGCGGCACCCAAGCGTGCAAGGCGCTGAAGGAAGAGGGTTACCGGATCATCCTGGTCAACTCCAACCCGGCGACGATCATGACCGATCCGGAAATGGCGGACGCGACCTATATCGAGCCGATCACGCCGGAAATTGTCGAGAAGATCATCGAGAAGGAACGGCCGGACGCGATCCTGCCGACCATGGGCGGGCAGACGGCGCTGAACACGGCGCTCTCGCTCAACAAGATGGGCGTGCTGGAGAAATATGGCGTCGAGATGATTGGTGCTGATGCCGAAGCCATCGACAAGGCCGAGGACCGCGAGAAGTTCAAGGCGGCGATGGACAAGATCGGTCTGGAAAGCCCGCGCAGCGCTGTTGCGCATAGCGAAGAACAGGCGATGGAAATCCTCGAGGATATCGGTCTGCCGGCGATCATGCGGCCAAGCTTCACCATGGGCGGCACCGGCGGCGGGGTTGCCTATAACCGCGAGGAATTCGTCCATTTCGTGAAGACATCGCTGGAGGCCTCGCCGACCAACGAGGTGTTGATTGATGAATCGCTGATCGGCTGGAAAGAATATGAGATGGAGGTCGTCCGCGACCGGGCCGACAATTGCATCATCATCTGCTCGATCGAGAATGTCGATCCGATGGGCGTGCACACCGGCGACAGCATCACCGTGGCCCCGGCGCTGACCCTGACCGACAAGGAATATCAGATCATGCGCAACGCCAGCATCGCAGTGCTGCGTGAAATCGGCGTCGAAACCGGCGGTTCCAACGTGCAGTTCGCGGTCAATCCGAAGGATGGTCGGCTGGTGGTTATCGAGATGAACCCGCGCGTGTCGCGGTCCTCGGCACTGGCGTCCAAGGCGACCGGCTTCCCGATTGCCAGCGTCGCCGCGAAGCTGGCGGTCGGCTATACGCTCGACGAGATCGACAATGACATTACCGGCGCCACCCCCGCGTCGTTCGAACCGACGATCGACTATATCGTCACCAAGATCCCGCGCTTTGCCTTTGAAAAGTTCAAGGGCGCGGAGCCGCTGCTTTCCACCGCGATGAAGTCGGTCGGCGAAGTCATGGCGATCGGCCGCAATATCCACGAATCCATGCAGAAAGCGCTGCGCGGTCTGGAAACCGGTCTCGACGGTTTCAACCGGGTACAGGAACTGATCGGCGCGCCGCGGGAAGATATTGCCGCAGCCCTGGCGCGGGCCACGCCGGATCGCCTTCTCGTCGCCGCCCAGGCGATGCGCGAAGGTTTTTCCAATCAGGATATCCACGATATCGCCGGTTTCGATCCCTGGTTCCTGTCGCGGATCCGCGAAATCATCGATGCCGAGCAGGCGATCATGGACAATGGTCTGCCCAATGACGCGCAGGGCCTGCGCAAGCTGAAATCCATGGGCTTTTCCGACGAGCGGCTGGCCAAGCTGGCGATTGATTCGGTTCATGTCGCTGGTGGTACCGGGCGCGCGGTCGCCGAAGGCCACGGGCTGGTCCATGACGCGCTGGCCGCCATGGCCGGTGCGACGACCGAAGCCGAAGTGCGGGCCTTGCGCCACAAGCTGGGCGTCCGTCCGGTGTTCAAGCGGATCGACACCTGCGCGGCGGAATTCGAGGCCAAGACGCCCTATATGTATTCGACCTACGAAGCGCCGATTTTCGGCGAGCCGGAATGCGAGGCGCAACCGTCGGATCGCAAGAAAATCGTCATCCTCGGCGGCGGACCGAACCGGATCGGGCAGGGGATCGAGTTTGACTATTGCTGTTGCCACGCCTGTTTCGCTTTGTCGGACGCCGGTTTCGAAACGATTATGGTCAACTGCAACCCGGAAACCGTCTCCACCGACTATGACACGTCCGACCGACTCTATTTCGAGCCGCTGACCGCCGAGGATGTGCTGGAAATCCTGCACGTCGAGCAACAGTCGGGCGAACTGGTCGGCGTGGTTGTGCAATTTGGCGGCCAGACCCCGTTGAAGCTGGCGCAGGCGCTGGAAGACGCGGGCATTCCGATCCTCGGGACCTCGCCGGATGCGATCGATCTGGCCGAAGACCGCGAGCGTTTTGCCAAGCTGGTCAACAAGCTGAAGCTGAAACAGCCGGAAAACGGCATGGCCCGGACCCGCGACGAAGCGGTGAAAATCGCCGAGCGCATCGGCTATCCCGTGCTGATCCGGCCAAGCTTCGTGCTGGGTGGCCGGGCGATGGAAATCGTCGACGGTCCCGCGCAGCTGGAAGATTATATCAACACCGCGGTGCAGGTATCGGGGGATCAGCCGGTGCTGGTCGACCAGTATCTGCGCGACGCGATCGAGGTCGATGTCGACGCGATTTGCGATGGCGATGATGTCGTGGTCTGCGGCGTGCTGCAGCATATCGAAGAGGCCGGCGTCCATTCTGGCGACAGCGCCTGCACGATCCCGCCATACAGCCTGCCCGACGATATTATCGCCGAAATGGAGCGGCAGACCGAGGCCCTGGCTTTCGGCCTGAAGGTTCGCGGCCTGATGAACATCCAGTTCGCGGTCAAGGACGGCGAGGTCTATCTGATCGAGGTCAATCCCCGCGCCAGCCGGACCGTGCCCTTTGTCGCCAAGGCGATCGGCGTGCCGATTGCCAAGATCGCCTCGCGCGTCATGGCGGGAGAGAAATTGAAGGACCTGCCGAAGATCAACCGGCATATCGATTATATCGCGGTGAAAGAGGCGGTCTTCCCGTTCAACCGTTTCCCCGGCATCGATCCGGTGCTGTCACCGGAAATGAAATCGACCGGCGAAGTGATGGGCATCGACCAGAGCTTCCCGATTGCCTTTGCCAAGTCGCAGCTCGGCGCCAATACGCGGCTGCCCGATAGCGGCACGATCTTCATCTCGGTCAAGGAAACCGACAAGAAGGTGATCGAACCGGCGGCGCGTCTGGCCGAGAAGCTGGGCTTCAAGCTGATCGCCACGTCCGGGACCGCTGCCTATCTGGCGGAACGCGGCATCACGGTCGAGAAAGTCAACAAGGTGGCCGAAGGGCGTCCGCATATTGTCGACCGGATCAAGGACGGGGATATCAACCTGATCTTCAACACCACCGAAGGCTGGCAGTCGACCAAGGATTCCAAATCGATCCGGGCGGCGGCGCTGGTTGGCAAGATTCCGATCTATACAACCGCAACCGCGAGCAACGCCGTGATGCAGGCGATTGAGGCCTTGCGCGATCAGACTCTTGAAGTTCGCGCGCTTCAGTCCTATTATAAGGCTTCGCAGACTTAATTTTCCGACATTTTGTCACACTGCGGGCGCTCTTCCAGGGAGGGGCGCCGGAAAACTGTTTTTGACGCTGCACGGCAGAAATCGGCAGCGTATCAGTAAGGAAAGGCCAATATAATGGCTGTTGAAAAAGTACCAATGCTCGCCGAAGGCCACGCCAGAATGGAGGCCGAACTCAAGGCGCTGAAAGCGGAGCGTCCGATCATCGTCGACGCGATCGAAACCGCGCGGGCGCATGGCGATCTCTCGGAAAATGCGGAATATCACGCTGCCAAGGAACGGCAGGGCCAGGTCGAAGCGACGATTGGCGATCTCGAAGACAAATTGTCCCGCGCCCAGGTCATCGATCCGAAGACCCTGTCCGGCGACAAGGCTGTGTTCGGCGCAACGCTGACTCTGCTCGACGAGGATGACAAGCCGGTGAAATATCAGCTGGTCGGCCAGGCGGAAGCCGATGCCAAGGCCGGCAAGATCAGCTATAATTCGCCGATTGGCCGCGCCCTGATCGGGCGCAGCGTCGGGGACGAGATCGAAGTGACGGTGCCGTCCGGCGACAAATATTTCCTGCTCGACAAGATAGAGTTCATCTAGACCCCATGCATATTCCGGCTGGGAAACTGACCAACGGCTGATCATCGCCAATGTGGTGATCTTTCTGTTGATCGGGATTTTCGGCTGGGAGCAGGAGGCGGTGCTGCGCGGCGGCATGTTTCCGGTCCGGCTGAGTGGCGAAGCGCTGGATCTGGGGGCCTATGGCTGGATGGTGCCGGCCTGGCTGACGCCCTTGTCGTCGGCTTTCCTGCACAGCGGCTTCGTCCACCTGGGTTTCAATATGGTGATGCTGCTGTTCTGCGGCCGCTATGTCGAAGAGGCACTGGGACCGCAGTTGATGGCGCTTCTCTATGTCGCGGGCGCTTATGCGGCGGCCTTTGCCGAATTTGCCGCGCACAGTGATTCGATGGTCCCGATCATCGGGGCCAGCGGCGCGATATCGGCGATACTGGGCGCTTATGCGCTGCTCTTCGCGCGCAACCGGGTCGATGCGGTGGGGCCGATTCCAAGCCATATCGTGCGGATCATCTGGCTGACCCTGGCGTGGATCGCGATTCAGCTGATGATCGGATTCGCTACCCGTGGCAGTCTCCAGGGCATTGCGATTTTTGCGCATATCGGTGGTTTTGTGGCCGGACTGGTGCTGACCCGGCCGTTGCTGGAATGGCGTTTCCGCAGCGCCTAGACGCCGCGATCCGCGCGTTTTTATTCAGTCTTCCAGCGGAACATCCGGCTCGAGCAGCTTGTGCAGGTGGACGACAACATATTTCATTTCCGCGTCGTCAACCGTCATCTGGGCCTTTGAACGCCACGCGTCCTCGGCTTCCTCATAGTCGGGATAGACGCCGACGAGATCGATCTTGTCGAGGTTGACAAATTCCAGTCCGCGCGGATCTTTGACCCGTCCGCCCATGACCAGATGCATTTTGCTGCGTTCTTCGTTCATTTCTTGCCCTGATGTTCTTCTTTTACCGCATCTTGTGCTGCGGCCATCGCGGTCTTAGCAGCCTCGATCGCTTTGCCAAACATATCTTTGAACTGTTCGCGCATATTGTCATTGGTCAGGCCAAGCTCGCCAATCTGGTCGCGGCTGGCATCCTTGGCCGCCTGATAGGCGGTTTTTGCCGTTTCGTTGATCTTGCGCCCGGCGGCGCCGACATATTTGCCTTCGGCCTTGCTCTTAGGCAGCAGCACGCCGATCAGTACACCCAGCGCCGCACCACCGGCGACGATGGCCAGCGGGCTGTTGGTGATCGTCTCTTCGGATTTTTCGACGGCCTTCTTGGCAACATCCCTGGTCGCGGCGACGCGTTCCGCCGCTTTCTCGCGGCCTTCGCCGAGCAGGGCTGCCGCGCGGGCCTTGCTGGCCGACATTTTCTCGCGGGCAACGGCGGAGCTTTCCGTTGCCTTTTCCCTCGCCGATTCGAGCCGTTCGCGGGATGCTGCACGGGCCTTGTCGATATTGTCGGTCAGTTTGTTCATAGTCTATTCCTCGGTTTGATCCGGCTCGGATGCTTTGCGGTTGGCGATGAGTCTGGCAATCGGCCTGCGCATCGCGATCAGGGTCGCGGTGGCGGCGACGGTTGCAGTGAGTCCCGGGTGAGCCCTGACGCCGTCGATCGCGTTCGCCCCGGCTTTGCGAACGCGCTCGGCTGCATTATGCTTTGCTTCGGCCATCAGATTTTCCGGTTTCAGCCGCGTTTTGGCTTCCGCTGTATCGCGCTTCAGATTGGCGCGCGCCTGGTCGCGGTTGATCGCCAGATTGCGCAGGCTGAATATATCGTCATTCTTGTTCGGCATTGTCATTCTCACGCATCCGTTTCATCCAGCGGCAGCTTTTTCGCCCTTGCTATCGCCATTCTCATGGTAACCGCAGCCACAAGCAAAGCCAAACCTGTTACAATGGCTGTAGCCGCCAGGGGACCAACATATTCTGACAGAACCAGCAATATGCCAAGGATGAAAGCGATGATGGCCATCGATCCGCAGATAATCGCAACGCCCGCAAGCGCGACAACACGCTTGGTTGCCGCCATATTGACCGACAGTTTCACCCGATAATATTCGAATTCGGCATGCGCCAAAATACGCACGTCCTCTATCAGGCCGGCGAGCTGGGATTTTAGCGATTTAGGTTCCGGCTCGTCCGCAAATGTAGCTGCGGTGTCGGCGGAAAGATGGTCCTCATCCAAAACTGGAATTTCCTTGTCCTGCAACATCCGTCACCCGTGAATATGGTGACGCCATGCTACACTCATGCGTCGTTATCATCCATCCCTGATTTGATCAGACGGGATACGAGAAATCCGACCACTGCGGCGGCGCCGATCGCCACAGCCGGGCTCTTGCGAACATATTCGCGCGCGTCTTCGACAATTTCGTCGACTTCCTTGGAATTCAGCTTCTCGGCAAAGGAAGAGACGGCATCAGCGGCCGAGCGGGCGTAGTTGCCATATTTCTCGCCGACATTGTCGTCGATCGTCTTGGCACTGTCCTCGATCATCCGGCTCAGATTCTCGATCGCGGTGCCGGTACGTTCCTTGCCCTGGCTGGCAGCCGACTTGGCTTTGCTCAGCGCGCGGTCCTTGAAATCACTCGTTGTCTCGGTTTTCGTCGCTGCAGCCTTGGTCGCACCGGCTTTCAGCGGAGCGGCTTTCTGGGCCCTGGTCGTGCGCTGTTCCGAAGTGTCCTTTGTCGTCGCCGGCTTTTTTGTCGTCGCTTTTTTCGCGGCGGGCTTTTTCGCTGCGGCTTTTGCCGGCGCCTTTTCGGTTGATTTCTTGACGTCTGCCATGATCAATATTCCTTCTTCATTTGTCTCTTGCCAACACTCCGCAAGCGGAAAGCGTTCCAATTGCGGTCCCCTTATATTCGACATGGTATCATTTGCTTCGGAATCAAGGGCGAAAGCAGTGATAAAAGCGGTTCAATGGATTGCAAGAAGCCGGTCATCGCTATAAGGCCGTGGCCATCATTTGTCCTTCAAACGGAGCCCCATCATGACCGCAATTATCGACCTTCATGCCCGCCAGATTCTGGATAGCCGGGGCAACCCGACGGTAGAAGTCGATATTTTGCTGGAAGACGGCAGTTTCGGGCGGGCAGCGGTTCCGTCCGGCGCCTCCACCGGCGCCTATGAAGCGGTCGAACTGCGCGATGGTGACAAGAGCAAATATCTCGGCAAGGGCGTCCTCAAGGCGATCGAAGCGGTCAATGGCGAGATCAAGGAAGCGCTGACCGATCTGGATGCCGAGGACCAGGAAGAACTGGACGCGGCGATGATCGCGCTCGACGGTACGCCCAACAAGGCGCGGCTTGGCGCCAACGCGATTTTGGGCGTCAGCCTCGCGGCGGCGAAAGCTGCAGCCGATGCGCGCGGTCTGCCGCTCTACCGTTATGTCGGTGGCGTCTCGGCGCATGTTCTGCCGGTGCCGATGATGAACATCATCAACGGCGGTGAACATGCCGACAACCCGATCGATTTTCAGGAATTCATGGTCATGCCGGTCGGTGCCGACAGCCTGTCGGAAGCCGTGCGCTGGGGGTCGGAAATTTTCCACACGCTGAAAAAAGGCCTGTCCGAAAAAGGACTGGCGACTGCGGTAGGCGACGAGGGCGGTTTTGCACCCAATCTGGGGTCGACCCGCGAAGCGCTCGATTTCATCATGGCATCGGTCGAAAAGGCCGGGTTCAAGATCGGTGACGAAGTGGTGCTGGCGCTCGATTGCGCCGCAACCGAGTTTTTCCGCGACGGCAAATATCATATTTCGGGCGAGGGCAAGGTGCTCAGCCCTGCAGAAATGTCGGACTATCTGGCGGCCCTGTGCAAGGACTATCCGATCAAGTCTATCGAGGACGGCATGTCGGAAGATGATTTCGAAGGCTGGAAGCTGATCACCGATGCGGTTGGCGATAGTGTGCAGCTGGTTGGTGATGATCTGTTCGTTACCAATCCCGAGCGTCTGTCGATGGGTATCAACGACGGTCTGGCCAATTCGCTGCTGGTGAAGGTCAACCAGATCGGAACGCTTTCGGAAACGCTGGCGGCGGTGCGGATGGCACATAATGCATCCTATACCGCAGTGATGTCGCACCGTTCCGGCGAAACCGAAGATTCGACCATTGCCGATCTCGCCGTCGCGACCAATTGCGGACAGATCAAAACCGGTAGTCTGGCGCGATCGGACCGGCTGGCGAAATATAACCAGCTGATCCGGATTGAGGAAGAATTGGGCAGTGTCGCACATTATGCGGGACGCTCGATCTTCAACTGATCGCCGGTTCCTCGTTTCTGGGGGGCACTTGGGCGCTGAACTGCCAAAATGGATGTTAAGCCTCTTGCCAGCGAATCACTTTTCTGATTCAAGGTGATCCATGGCGCAGCACGAAAAATTTCAGGTCTGATCAAGGCGGCTCTCGGGCCAGGCTTCGCCCTGATGACTCTGCTTGCCATTGCCGGCTATGCCGTGCTCGGGCCAACCGGCGTTCTGGCCTGGGGCGAATATCAGGCAAAACTGGAACAGCGCGGCGTCGAACTGGCCAAGCTGGAAGCCGAGCGGGACGCGCTGAGGAACAGGGTCGAACTGCTCGATCCGCGTGGCGCCGATCCGGACCTGATCGGCGAACTGTTGCGCAAGAAGGTGAATGTCATCCATCCGGACGAGATCATCGTTCCGTTGAAATAGCGGCCAGCCGCTGGAATTCGCTTATTTAATCGCGCGCTGAACCTAAGTGCTTGGGTAACGCAAAAGTTTTGGCTATGCTATTTGCTAGTCAAAAAAGGATCCCGCTCGCGTGGCAAAAGCTCCCCGGAAAACCACCCCAGCCAAAAAACTACAGCGCCAAAGCGCGCACCCGCAAAGCCCAAGCCGGTCGTCCATTCGACCGGTGGCCTGAAGGCACCGATCTACAAGGCCAGCAAGGCGGAAATGCTGGATTTCTACGAGCAGATGCTGCTCATACGCCGCTTCGAGGAAAAGGCGGGCCAGCTCTATGGCCTCGGTCTGATCGGCGGTTTCTGCCATCTCTACATCGGCCAGGAAGCGGTTGTCACCGGACTGCAGTCGGCGATCAATCCGGGCAAGGACAGCGTCATTACCGGCTATCGCGATCACGGCCATATGCTGGCCTGCGGTATCGACCCGAATATCGTGATGGCCGAGCTGACCGGCCGCGCTTCGGGCATTTCGAAAGGCAAGGGCGGCTCGATGCACATGTTCTCGGTCGAACATGGTTTCTACGGCGGCCACGGTATCGTCGGGGCTCAGGTCTCGCTCGGTACCGGTCTCGCCTTTGCCCATAAATATAAGGAAGACGGCGGTGTCTGCCTGGCCTATTTTGGCGACGGCGCTTCCAACCAGGGGCAGGTCTACGAAAGTTTCAACATGGCCGAGCTCTGGCAGCTGCCGGTGATCTTCGTGATCGAGAATAACCAATATGCCATGGGCACCAGCGTCAACCGTTCGTCTGCCGAAGACCAGCTCTACCGGCGCGGTGAAAGCTTCCGCATCCCCGGCGTGCAGGTTGACGGCATGGATGTGCTGGCGGTGCGCGGCGCGGTCGAAGAAGTGCTGAAGGATGTGCGCAGCGGCGGCGGCCCGGTTCTGATGGAACTCAAAACCTATCGCTATCGCGGCCATTCGATGTCCGATCCGGCCAAATATCGCAGCCGCGACGAGGTGCAGGACGTGCGCGAGAAATCCGATCCGATCGAGCGGCTGAAGGCGGCGCTGCTGAAACAGGGCGTGGCGGAAGAAGATCTGAAAGCTATGGACAAAAAGGTCCGGAAAACCGTGATGGAGGCGGCGGACTTCGCTGAAGAATCCCCGGAACCGGAATTGTCCGAACTCTATACTGACGTGCTGGTGGAGCAATATTGATGGCTATCCAATTGAAAATGCCCGCCCTTTCGCCGACCATGGAAGAAGGCACATTGGCCAAATGGTTCGTCAAGGAAGGCGATGAAGTCAGCTCCGGCGATATTTTGGCGGAGATTGAAACCGACAAGGCGACAATGGAATTCGAAGCCGTCGACGAAGGCGTGATCTCGAAAATCCTGGTCGCGGCCGGAACCGACGAGGTCGCGGTCGGCACCGTGATCGCCGAAATGACCGGTGAAGACGAAGAGGCCGGCTCTGAGGCCGAACCGGCTCCAACAGCCACGGCCCGGGAAGAGTCCAAGCCCGAATCCGCGGAAGAAGCCAAGCCCGAGATCATGGAGGTCGCGCCGTCGGCTCCGGTCTCGCGGGCTGATGACCCGTCGGTTCCGGCGGGCACGGCAATGGCCTCGATCACCGTGCGGGAAGCCCTGCGCGATGCGATGGCAGAAGAAATGCGCAAGGATGACACGGTCTTTGTGATGGGCGAAGAAGTCGCCGAATATCAGGGCGCCTACAAGGTGACCCAGGGGCTGCTCGACGAATTTGGTGCGAAACGCGTGATCGACACGCCGATCACCGAACATGGTTTTGCCGGCATCGGTGCCGGTGCGGCGATGGGCGGGTTGAAGCCGATTGTCGAATTCATGACCTTCAACTTCGCGATGCAGGCGATCGACCAGATCATCAACTCGGCGGCGAAGACCAATTATATGTCCGGCGGCCAGATGCGCTGCCCGATCGTTTTCCGTGGCCCCAATGGCGCGGCATCGCGGGTCGGCGCGCAGCACAGCCAGAATTACGGCCCCTGGTACGCGTCTGTTCCCGGCCTGATCGTTATCGCGCCTTATGATGCAGCCGACGCCAAGGGCTTGCTCAAGGCAGCGATCCAGACTCCCGATCCGGTTGTGTTTCTGGAGAACGAGCTGCTCTATGGGCGCTCGTTCGACGTGCCGGAGATCGAGGATTATACGCTGCCGATCGGCAAGGCGCGGATCATGCGCGAAGGCAGCGATGTGACCATCGTCAGCTATTCGATCGGCGTCGGTCTGGCGCTGGAAGCTGCTGATACGCTTGCAGGCGAGGGGATAGAGGCAGAGGTCATCGACCTGCGCACGCTGCGGCCACTGGATACCGAAACCGTATTGAAGAGCCTGGCCAAGACGAACCGCATGGTGGTCGCCGAGGAAGGCTGGCCGACCTGTTCGATCGCGAGCGAGATTGTTGCGCTGTGCATGGAGCAGGGCTTCGATGATCTCGACGCGCCGGTGATGCGGGTGACGAACGAGGACGTGCCTTTGCCTTATGCCGCCAATCTGGAGAAAGCGGCGCTGATCGACAGCGCGCGGATCATCGCGGCGGTGAAAAAGGTCTGCTACAAATAGGTTCGCGCTGTTCTAGCCGGGTCTAGTTGACGCCGTCATAGACATTGCAGTTGGCAACCGGATCGCTGCCCGTCTGGTTGTATATCTGCGTCAGGTCCCGGCGATCGCGCACATTGAAGGCACCGCGCGTCGTGATCGTGCGGGTGCTGGTGAAGGTGCTCGATATCAGCGGCTGATAGTCGTAGGAAATTTCGACGAAAATCACGGCCTGTCCGTCGGGTGCGGTTACCTTGGCACCGGTGGGTCCCATGCCGTTCACCGGGCGGGAGGCCGAATTGGCTCCTGCAGTGCCATAGCTGGACTGGTGGACTTTCTTGCCCTTGCAGCGCTGCCATTTGATATATTGGCCGCCATCGCTGTGCTTTTCGAGACTGCTGATGATGACCCGGCCATGTTCGAATATATCGATATATTTACCCGCCTGGCGATCCGCGCCGACAAACAGGTCGTTGATGTCGCTTTCGTAAATCTTCTTTTCGGACAACAGCGAGCCTTCGCCGATACGCGAGGCGTTGTCGGCGGCGTGCATGGAAATCTGGTTCACCCGCATCCGCACCATCGCGACATTGGCAATCTCTGCGCCATACATCCCGATACCCATTAATATCGGCAGCGAATAGGCCAGTTCGATGAGCGCAAGGCCGCTGGTATTGACCGCGAGAGCGGACAATATGCGTTTGACGGACAGCAAGGGCTTCCGCCGGCGGAGTTTCCTGTTCAACTGCAATTCTTTATCCCTCCCCGGTCAGACTGTTCACCGAATGGCTGGTTCCGGACAACGGTGCTGGCCTGAATGACTTCGTCCTGTGACAGCCCGATCAGCTCGGCCATGGGAAACAGCCGCGGGTAAGTCACCTTGACGGTGTAGAGAACGGCATCCTTGGCATTGCCCTGTCCGGTCGCGCCACGGTCGGCGTCCCAGCTGTCATTGCCATTGACGTCGTCATAAGGCTCGCCATTATTGCACTCGCCGTCACCATTATTGTCGGTAAAATCTTCCGGCTGCGCGACGTCGGAAAAGTCGCTGTAATTCTTCCGCGTAAATTCAAAGTCCGAAACCGGTTCCGGCTGCACGACGGGCAGCATCAGTTCCTTGACCCGATCATCGATCGAGCTGGCATTTGCCGAGCCATCGTCAAGACTGGCATCGCGGGCCGCTTTCTGCACCGAACCCTGCAGGATCGCCGTCGCGTAAATCCGGTGCCCGAGATCCAGCATGCCCATGATCAACAGGATGAGGACCGGCGCGACCAGCGCGAATTCAACCAGCGCTGCACCGGCATCATCCTTTTTCAGGGCGCGATATTTGGTCAGGAAATTCCGCATCAGTTGGTCAGTCTCAGTTGCGAGATGTCGTTTGCGATGGAGCGGAAATTGGTCAGCAGCTCGGCGCTGTTGCTGGCGTTGTAGAATTTTCCGGAAGTGGCGCAATTGCGCAGGTTGGTGATCGAACCAGCGCTCACGCCATTGCCGAAGGAGACCACCCACAAGGTGATATTCTTGTTCTTGATTGCGTTGCACATCGCCAGGAAACGGCTGTTGACCTGGGTCGTCAGATCACTGGTCGATGGCGCGCTGTTCGCCGAAGTTCTGCGGCGATCATACCATTCCACCCCGTAGGACGTATATTGCGTGCTGCTGGTCACGGTGTCGCCGTCGGTCATGAAGATCAGGTGACGGTCGATCGCTCCGCCGGTATCCGATGCGGCATTTTCCGAAGCGAAAATTCCGGTCGGCGACAGCAGGCGCGCGCCCCAGATCAGCCCGATATCATGATAGGTGCTGCCGATAGCATCGAGATCATCCAGATAGGCATCGAAATCGGATGGTGTATCCCAGCGCTGCAATTTGCGGGCTTCGTTCGCACAAGTATAGCTAAAGTTGCGGCTCAGATTGTTGGATGTGGAGACCGTTCCGCTGGTCCGGTTGCCATAGTTGTCATATCTGCCCCAGACCGCAGTTTCAAGAAGCGGGCCCCATTGGGTGGCGGGATCGCCAGTGGTCGGCATGCGGTCGATGTCGAGATCATAGGCTGCAACCGGTATCGGGCTGAAACTGGTGGTCCTGACGGTTTGCCGTTCTTCAATACAGCCATCCCAGGATACGCCGGTATCCAGACCCTCGTTGCCGACGGGCAGATCGACTGAACCGTTCCACGTCGATCCCCCGGCCTTCAGGCCGCTGACGTTGAAGGTGACCGGCTTGTAATCATAATGCGAAAACACCTGCTGCTGTTCATATACTGGCGTATTGACCTGCCGATATTCACGTTGCTCGACGATGTCCCGCGTCCGCAGTCTGATTTGGCACCGATCGTTCCGGCTGCTGTAGCTGGTGCTATAATCATATCTGCTGCCTCTTACGTCGGTATACCAACGGGTGATCTGCTGACCGCCCGACGTCCAGGTATATTCATTATATCTGGACCCTTCCGAATCCGACATATCGTCATAATCTTCGGGCTGAAGGTCATTGCAGGCGTTTCTGTTGCGGACATCATAATGGGTGTCGATCGTTGATCTGCCGCTCCAGCCGCCATCGTAATAGAATGTGCTGCCATAGAGATATGGCGTTCCCGGCGTATAATCGACGACGACATTTTCCAGCCGGGTTACCGCCTCGCGCGACTGGTAGGTCCAGCGGTCGGCAATATAATCATTGGGCAGAAGCTTCCCGACATTCACATTGGTGCTGTAGGGAACGAAGCCGAAGCGAAGATGGGCCGTGTTCTCGCTGCCCGCAGCCGGTGTCGATCCGCAATCCTCGTCGCTATTCCTTTTGCCAGGGTTTCGTAGAAACATTTCACCGCCGAACGCAGTCCGCGAATTCTGGCGTTTGAAGCTTCTCTGTTGCCGTTGTTGCTGCAATAGGAAGAGCCGGTGTCCGGACAGTTCATCGACCCGGTCGTATCCAGAACGAACATGACGTCGGTATTGGGAATGCTCATCGAAGCATCGCATTCGACGGACACATCCTTGGTACCGAAGCCGAACATCTGCATCACCGCCATATCGACTTTCACCGAGGCAATGCCGGTTACCGTTCCGGCATTTTCGGAAAAGGAGGATGTCCCGTCATAGGATCCGAAGGCGTCGGTCTCGAAATTGGCCTTGAACATATTCTGGGCGGACGTGTTGCTGGTTGCGGTCCAGTTGCCGCTGCCCATCTGGCGTCGGCCCGCCAGCGCGCCGGCATCGCATGCCTGCTGCAGACGCGTCTGCACCAGATAGATACGGCTGACATCGACACCACCGCCGATCATGGCGGCGAGCGGGAATATCGCCATGCCGGCCATGGCAAGCGTGTTGCCGGCAGTATTTGAACGCAGCTCTTGCAAAAAGACTTCGCTGTTTTCATCTTGTTCCTGTTAACCATGCCATGCCCTTGATTTATATGCGAACAGCAGCGCCATCCCATTTCAGTGCGGTGTGCCTGATAGCGAGAAAAGGGTTAGTGACGGCGCAATAGGCATGGTTAAGGCCATGTTTACCTTGATTTTCGCAGAAAACCGTTGACGCCACGTCCATGTCTGACACGGTTTTACAACTGGAGCCTATCCACAGGTTGATTCACGCTTATGCAAAGCAGGGGCAACGGCCCCGATACGCTTTGCTGTTCGCGCTCGATGCCCGTTTCGCCGATATAATCCGGTCGACTTCGGAAATATTGATTGGACAGATGCGGTTAACCTGGTGGCGCGATATTTTAACCAAGCCGGCGGCGGAGAGACCGGCGGGCGAACCGCTGGTCGCTGAGCTCAATATGCTTGAGGAACAGGGAGAGAATCTTGCGCCGCTTCTGACGTTGCTCGATGGCTGGGAAGCGATGCTGGACGACTTCCCCTGGGGCGACCGCGAGTTTGAAAATTATGCTGCCGCGCGCGGTCGTGGCTTCTTCGCGTTCGGACTCGCGGATGAGCAATTACTGAACCCCCGGCAGGCTGAACTGGCGCGGGCCTGGGCCTTGTGGGATTTTGCCCGTCATTGTTCGGATGCCGGGATGCGGCAATCGGCGTTCGATCGCTGCAGCACCATCGTGAAATCCCAGGGCGCACCGGATTTTGACAGAAGCGGACGACCGCTCTCAATCCTCTGCAAACTGATGATCCACGATGTTAGAAAGGGGCAACTGGCTGCCGATCTTTATAGTCCGGCCAGCGCCGCGCGTATCATCTGGCACGGGATTGCTGGCCGCTAGACCCTGGACCGGTCGCCGCTCCACAGCGGATTGGGCCCATGACAAAATTTCTCGCCGGTGCCGCCGGGATGTTGCTGCTGCTGACCGCAGGCCTGTTTCTGTGGATCGGGGCGGAGGGCCAGGATATTCCGATACCCGAGGCACCGCCACCGCCGGAACAGCCTGATCCCGAAATCCTGCCGGTTGCCGACCCGGACGCGAGACGGTCGGGCCGACGCCGCCGGAAGCCTATAAGGCGACGCGGGAGGAAATGCGGTTCAACCGCTATGACCGCAATCGCGACGAGGCGATCACCCGTCTGGAAATGATGAGCAGCCGGACCGACGCGTTCCGCAAGCTGGATACGGACGGCAACAATCTGCTGACCTTCGAGGAATGGGCGATTTCCACCAGCGAGCGCTTTGCCGGCGCGGACAGCGATGGAAACGGCCGGCTGACCCGCACGGAATTCCGGACGACAAGGCCGAAACGATCAGCGTCGCGGTGCAAATGCTAGGCGAGTTGCACGCCCTCTGACGACAGGGGTTGCAGCCACCGGGCGAAATCAGCCCGGGCTCTGGTCGTATAGGCTTCCTTGCGTTCCTTCTTCTTGATCCGCTGCTCGAAGGGCGGGAAAAGACCGAAGTTGACGTTCATCGGCTGATAGTCGCGCGCATCGGCACCGCCGGTGATATGCGACAGCAAGGCGCCGAACGCGGTGGTCTGCGGGGGCAGGGTGAAGGGCTCGCCGCGGATCTCGGCCGCGACCATTCGCCCGACCATCAAGCCGACCGCTGAACTTTCGACATAGCCTTCGCAGCCGGTGATCTGGCCGGCAAAGCGGATATGCGGCGCTTTCTTCAGACGCAATTCCTGGTCAAGCAGCTTCGGCGCGTTGATGAACGTGTTGCGGTGCAGTCCGCCCATCCGCGCGAATTCGGCATTTTCGAGACCGGGAATCGTCTTGAGCAATTCCGCCTGCGCGCCATATTTGAGCTTGGTCTGGAAGCCGACCATGTTCCAGAGCGTGCCGAGCGCATTGTCCTGCCGCAGCTGGACCACGGCATAGGCGCTCTCGCCGGTATGGGCGTTGGTCAGTCCGACCGGCTTCATCGGGCCGAAGCGCAATGTTTCCGGACCGCGGGACGCCATGACTTCGATAGGCATACAGCCTTCGAAATAGGGCGTATCCTTTTCCCATTCCTTGAAATCGGTTTTCTCGCCGTCGAGCAGGCCCTGGATGAAGGCTTCATATTGCTCGCGGGTCATCGGGCAGTTGATATAATCCTTGCCGTCACCTTCCGGTCCGACCTTGTCCCAGCGCGACTGCATCCAGGCGATGTCCATGTTGATGCTGTCCTTATAGACGATCGGCGCAATCGCATCGAAAAAGGCCAGCGAATCCTCGCCGGTGGCTGCGCCAATACTCTCGGCCAGAGTCATTGCTGTGAGGGGACCGGTCGCGACGATGGTCAGACCGCTTTCGGGCAGCTGGTCGATTCGCTCACGGACAATCTCGATATTGGGATGTTCGCTCAGCCGCTTGGTGACGCCTTCCGAGAAATGGTCGCGGTCGACGGCCAATGCTGAGCCGGCGGGCAGGCGGTGCTTGTCGCCTTCCCCGATGATGATCGAATTGAGGTCGCGCATTTCCTGATGCAGCAGCCCGACCGCATTTTTCTCCGCGTCATCGGAGCGGAAGCTGTTCGAGCAAACCAGCTCGGCCAGTCCCTCGGTCTGATGGGCCGGGGTCATGTCGCCGCCGCCCCGCATTTCGGAAAGGCGCACTTTTACGCCCTGTTCCGCGAGTTGCCATGCTGCTTCTGAACCGGCGAGCCCGCCGCCAATAATATGTACATCTGTCATGCGCGCCTTAGTGTTGCGCCAGCGCCGCAATGTCAATCTGGCAGTCCGGCTTGTTGCGTGTTAGAGACATCTGCGACGAGGGGGAGACCAGAATCCGATGAAAAGTGCATTTGCCGAAAACCGACCGTTCCTGCTGCTCAGCCTGCTGTTCGGAATCAGCTATTATTTCGCCTGCGTGCTCAACAGCCCGGAACTGCCGGAACCGCTGATTGTCCTCTGGAAGGGACTCGGCGTCAGCTTTCTGGCGATCTACGCTCTGGTCCGGTTGCACCGGCTGGATGGCAAGATCGTCGGGGCAATCATGGCATTTGGCGCGATTGGCGACATGACGCTGGAATATGACATGCGGATCGGCGCGGGCGCGTTCATGATTGGCCATCTGATCGCCATCGGTTTCTATTCGCGCTATCGTCGCCACAAATTGGGGCTGAGCCAGAAAATCTTCGCGATTCTTCTGGTGCCGCTCTCGGTCTTCATCGCCTGGGCTTTGCCATCCAACAGGGCCGACGCGCTGGTTGTCGGACTCTACTGCCTGTCGGTGGCGGTGATGGCATCCATGGCCTGGACCAGTCGCTTTTCGCGCTATCAGGTCGGCGCGGGGGCGATCATGTTCCTGGTTTCCGACCTGCTGATCTTCGCGCGGATGGGTGCACTGGAAAACAGCTTCATCCCGACCCTGCTGGTCTGGCCCCTATATTATTTCGGCCAGTTCATGATCGCGACCGGCATCGTCCGAACCCTGCGCCACGAAATGGCTGCCGACAGCGCCGATCCGGTTCACGCCTGATAAGCGGCAATCGTGGTCCGGTGCAAAAGCCGGTCGTGCCCATCATAGCCACCGGTCGCGCAGTGCAGAACCGACCGATTATCCCACATGACCAGCATCCCGGCTTGCCACTTGTGGCGATAGATAAACTCCTCGCGGCTCTGCCAGGCATATAGTTGCTGCAGCAGGGGCAGGGCTTCTTCCTGCGCCACGCCTTCGAAGCCGATAATATAGCCCAGACAGCTGAACAGTCCGGGGCGACCGGTTTCAGGATGGTCGCGAACCAGCGGGTGTGTCTGGGTTTCGCGCGCGGACTCATCGGGACGGATTGCCATGCTGCGGCCCTCGTCCTTCTCGCCATAGGCACCATCGGGGGCATAGGCCATCTGGGCGCTGTGAATCGCGGTCAGGCCTTCATAGCGAGCGCGCATTTCGGGCGGCATCGCATCCAGCGCAGCGTGCTGGTTTGCGAATAATGTGTCGCCGCCGACGGGGGGAATGGTGATGCCGAGCAGACAGGTTCCCGCAGGCGGATGCTCCTGAAAGCTCCAGTCACTGTGCCAGTTTTCGGCGAATAATGGAGATTTCTCGTCGGCATCGCGGCGGATTGCGGCGATGTGCTGGCGGCCTTCGATCGGGTCGAAAAACGGGTCGTGGCCGAAGGCACCGAAATAGCGCGTGAATCGCTCCAGATCATCATCACCCATGGCCTGGCCCGGAAAGGACAGGACATGGTGCTTCAGCCAGGCGATGCGTATGTGCTCAATCTGTTCGGAAGAAAGCGGCAAGGTCAGGTCGATGCCAGTTACCTCGGCCCCGCAGGCCTGCCCGGACGGTGTAACCTTCATCGGCTTTCCCTTCGATATTTTCCGTTCGTGCGTAGCCTGTCGAAGCACCTCTTTCTAGTGAGAGGCGTCCTTCGACAAGCTCAGGAAGAACGGCATTAGATCATTCGGCGTTGTCTTCTTCCGGAGCTTCTGGCTCAGCCGCAACGTCACCGTCGGAAACGCCTGATCGACCATTTCCTCGACCACTGCGTCTTCCGCTTCGTTTTCCGGTTCTTCTTCCTCGTCAATCTTGGCCGCGCCGACGACATGTTCGCCCTTGGCGACGTCGAACAGTTTCACGCCCGAGCTGTTCCGGCCGATCACCCGCATGTCCGCGACCTTCATGCGGATCAGCTTGGCCTGGTCGGTGACCAGCATGACCTGTTCGTCATCCGCGCCCGGAAGCTGGCGACGACCGTGCCGTTGCGCTTGATATTGTCGATATTGAGAATGCCCTGGCCACCACGGCCCGACTGGCGATATTCATAGGCGCTCGAGCGCTTGCCATAGCCATTGGCGCAGACAGTCAGAATAAAATCCTCGGTCTCGCTGAATTCGGCCATCCGTTCGGCGGACAGTTCGGGTGCGTTCTCATTATCCTTCCATGGAGCGGCCTTGAGATACTGGTCGCGCTCCTCGGTCGAGGCTTCGAAACCGCGCAGGACGGACAGCGAGATAACCTCGTCGTCGCCCTTCAGCGCGATACCGCGGACACCGGTGGATGTCCGGCTCTGGAAGGAGCGGACGGCATCGCCGGCAAAGCGAATCGCCTTGCCGTTCTTGGTTGCGAGCAAGACATCGTCATCATCGGTCAGCAGTTTCACGCCGATCAGGCGGTCATCGCTGTCTTCGTCAAATTTCATCGCGAATTTGCCGTTGGACGGCACGTTGGTGAAACTGTCCATGCTGTTGCGCCGGACGCTGCCCTTGGCGGTCGCGAACATGACGTGGAGATCGGCCCATTCGGCTTCGTCTTCCGGCAATGGCAAGACAGTCGAAATGGTTTCCCCGTCTGCCAGCGGCAGCAGGTTGATCATCGGCCGGCCCTTGGTCTGCGGCCCGCCTTCGGGCAATTTCCAGACTTTCAGGCGATAGACCTTGCCGTGGGTCGAGAAGAACAGCACCGGCGTATGGGTCGAGGTCACGAACAATTCGGTGACCGCATCCTCGTCCTTGGTCGCCATGCCGGCGCGGCCCTTGCCGCCGCGACGCTGGGCCCGGAAGGTGTCGAGCGGAGTCCGCTTGATATAGCCGCCATGAGTCACGGTCACGACCATTTCGGACCGTTCCATCAGATCTTCGTCTTCCAGACCGTCCCAGGCTGCGGTTATCTCGGAGAGGCGCGGCGTGGCGAACTGGTCGCGCACTTCTTCCAGCTCTTCGCGCATCACCGCGTAGAGTTTCGCCCGGTCGGCCAGTATAGCGAGATATTCCTCGATAGCGGCGGCCAGTTCTTTCAACTCGTCGCCGATTTCCTCGCGGCCGAGCGCCGTCAGTTTCTGCAGACGCAGATCCAATATGGCTTTCACCTGGACCGGCGACAATTTGTAGCTGTCGCCCTCGACATCGGTTTCGGTCGCTTCGACCAGCCGGATATAGGCGGCAATCTCGGCGATCGGCCATTCGCGGCGGAGCAGGGATTCGCGCGCTTCCGCTGGAGTGGAGGAACCGCGGATGATCCGCACGACTTCGTCCATATTGGTGACTGCAACCACCAGGCCAAGCAAGATATGCGCCCGCTCGCGCGCCTTGTTCAGTTCGAACTTGGTGCGGCGGGTGATGACTTCCTCGCGGAACTTGACGAAGGATTCGATGATGTCGCGCAGCGTCAGCACTTCGGGGCGGCCGCCGCGAATCGCGAGCATATTGGCCGGGAAGCTCGATTGGGCAGGGGTGAAGCGCCAGATCTGGTTGAGCACCACATCTGCGGTCGCGTCGCGTTTCAGCTCGATGACCACGCGGACACCGGCGCGGCTGGATTCGTCGCGGATGTCGGAGACGCCCTCGATGCGCTTGTCTTTCGCGGCTTCGGCGATTTTTCGACCAGACCGGACTTGCCGACCTGAAAGGGAATCGATGTCAGGACGATCGAACGCTTGTCGCCGCGTCCTTCCTCGATCTCGTGGCGGGCGCGCATCATGATCGATCCGCGGCCATCCTTGTAGGCCGCGCGGGCGCCGGACTGGCCGAGGATCAACGGCGCGGTCGGGAAATCCGGTCCGGGGACGATTTCGATCAGCTCGTCGATGGTGATTCCCGGATTTCGATATAGGCGAGGCTGGCGTTGATCACCTCACCCAGATTGTGCGGCGGGATATTGGTCGCCATGCCGACCGCGATACCGCCGGCACCATTGACCAGCAGATTGGGGAAGCGGGCCGGGAGCACGCTTGGCTCCTGCAGGCTGCCGTCATAATTGGGAATGAAATCGACAGTGTCCTTGTCGAGATCGTTTAGCAGGAAATTGGAAACCTTGTTCAGCCGCGCTTCGGTATAACGCATCGAAGCGGGCATATCCGGATCCATCGATCCGAAATTGCCCTGACCGTCGATCAACGGCACGCGCATCGACCAGTCCTGCGTCATCCGGGCAAGCGCCATATAGATCGCGCTGTCGCCATGGGGATGATAATTGCCCATCACGTCACCGACGATTTTCGCGCATTTCCGATAGGGCCGTCCGGCGACCATGCCGCCTTCCTGCGCTGCATATAATATCCGGCGATGGACCGGCTTCAGACCATCGCGCACATCGGGCAGCGCACGGCTGACGATGACCGACATGGCATAGTCCATATAGCTGGTTTTCATCTCGTCGACGATATCAATCGGTTCGATATTGGATGGCGACGGTGGAGTGGTCTGTTCGTTCACAAACGGGCCTTTTTCATAGGTTTTTCTTGTCGGTTCTTCTAGGGGATCGGACCGGCAAAAGCCAGCCTTTCGGGCCAGTTTTACAATAATATTACACTGCCCGAATCAGGGTTGGATTTCCGTACCGTCCCACGCGAAAATCTTTCCGCTGTCGGCGGGTTTCAGCGCTTCAAGAACGGTCAGAAGCTGGCGGGCGGCGCGCACGGAATCGAACAATTTTTCCGGCGGAACATTGCCCTGAAATGGGACGCTCAGCCCCGTGTCCACCGTGCCCGGATGCAGCGCGACGATTATTGCCCGGTCATTCTTGCGCGACCATTCGATGGACAGGTTGCGGATCATCATGTTGAGCGCTGCCTTGGACGCACGATAGCCGTACCAGCCACCCAGACGATTGTCCGAGATACTGCCCACCCGGGCGGAGAGTGCGGCGAATCTTGTCGCCTCGCTTCTTTCCATCAACGGCAGGAAATATTTGGCCACGAGCGCGGGGCCAATTGCATTGACCTGGTAATTTCTGATCAGCCAGTCCGCCTCCAGCTGACGCAGGCTTTTCTCCGGACCCTTGCCGTCTTCGTGAAGCAGACCGGTGGCGACAAAAACGAGCGAGGGGGTGATCTGCTTGTCCGCGAGCCAATCCGCCGCGTTGCGGATGCTGTCCTCTGAGGTCAGGTCGAGCGGGACAGGGCCGTCACCCGATCGCGACAGGCGGATGACGGTGTCATATTCGCCGCCGGCTTCCAGCGTATCGGCGACGGCGCCGCCAATCCCGCCGGACGCGCCGACCACGACGGCGGTCTTTGCGTTCATGTCCGCAGGAAGCGAAGGCTGTTTTCCGTGCTGCTGTCGGGGTCATAGCGGTAACCGTCATAGTCGAAGACCTTGAGCGCTTCCGGATCGGTCAGGTGATTCTCGCATATATAGCGCGCCATCATGCCGCGGGCGCGCTTGGCTTCGAAGCTGATGAACTTGGGGCCGTCGGGACTGTCCTTGCGGAAATCGACTTCGATGATCCGGCCGGGCAATTTTGCGACATGCGGTTTGACCGAGGCCCAATATTCGTTGCTCGCCAGATTGACGACGGTCTCGCTGCCGATCTGCTCCATATCGGAGGCGAGCGCCGCTGCGATCTTGTCCTTCCAGAAATCGGTCAGCTTGCTGTAACGCGGGGCCCATCTGGTGCCCATTTCCAGCCGGTGGGGGCGGATAGGATCCAGCGGCCTCAGCAATCCGTAGAGGCCGGAGAGGATTCGCAAATGGTCCTGGGCAAAGGTCATCGCCTCGTCGCTGAGGCTGCTGGCCTCGAAGCCGGAATAGACATCGCCATTATAGGCGTAAATCGCGGGCCGTTCCGGCTGCTCGTAAAATGCGCTGTACCGTTTGCGGTTCAATGCGATCAGATTGTCCGAGACCGGCATGATGGCTTTCAGCTTCTTGACCGTCAGATTGCTGATCGCGCTGGCCAGTTTTTCCGTTTCGTCGGGAAAGCGGTTTTCGGAGGGCGGGGTGGCCGGAATGGCGGATTCAAAATCCAGCGATTTGGCGGGGGATATGATTGCAAGCACGCGATTTTACCTCATTATACTCTATCTGGATGGTCGCCGGTGGCAGCGGGCCCGGACTGTTCAACCTCTATTCAGCGCATTAACGCTAGAAAAGACGAGAAAGCTTGGTAATAGGGCCAAGAGTGTGTGGTGCAACCATATTCCGGAGAACCCGTTTCTCCCAAATAATTATCATCCGGAGGATATTCATGCGTTTTTTATCTCATTTTCCATGGCCGTCGCATTGGCAACGGTTGGCGCGCTGGCCCTGACGGCTGTGCCGCAGGAAGCCGAGGCCGCAAAGAAAAAGGCGAAAGGCCCCAAGAATAGCAAGGAATTCACTGCGGTGATCGTTCCTGTCCAGAAGGCGATGGAAGGCGAAGACCCTGCGTCCGCCAAGCCGCTGATGGAAAGTGTGCTGGCCCAGACCTGGACCGGCTTTGACCAGTTTGTCGCCGGCCAGTTCGCGGTCAATCTCGGCGTGAAACTGAAAGACCAGGGTCTGCAGGAAAAGGGCCTGACGGCCATGGTTTCCAGCGGCATGGCGCCGGCGGAGCAGCTTCCCGCGTTCAACTTCTATCTCGGTAATTTTGCCTTTGGCGACGAACGCTGGAGCGAGGCGGAACATTATTTCCAGGCAGCCTATGATCTCGGCTATCGCGGCAATAATTTCGAACCGCTGCTGGCCGAGACTTATTTCAAGCGAAACATGCCCACGGAAGGTCTCGCCAAGTGGGACCAGATCATCAAGGATGCAAATGCATCCCAGACCAAGGCGCCGGAAACATGGTACCGGCTGGCTCGCGACCGCGCGCTGGCGACCGGTGACATGGGCACATATGCGACCTGGGCGGCAAAATGGGCTGCGGCTTATCCTTCCGGAGATTCCTGGGGCGACGCCGTATCGGCCACCCGTCGCACATTGAAGGCCGACAGCACCCAGAATCTGGAGCTGTTGCGTTTCATGAAAACCACCGGCGCGCTCAAAACCTCAAACGATTACAAGGAATATGCCGAGGAAGCACAGCGCAAGAATCTGTTCGGTGAAGTGGTTTCGGTTCTCGAAGAAGGCCAGCAGAATGGCACGGTGGGTGCATCCCACCCGTTGATCGCAGAACTGCTGGTGCCGGCGCGGCGTGAAGTGTCCGCCGACAAGGCATCCTTGCCAGCCCAGCCTTCCGGGGTCCGTGGTTCCGGTAGCAGCTCGGTCATGATGAATTTTGCCGATGTCTGGCTGGGGTACAAGGACTTTGACAAGGCCGTGGCCTTTTATGAAGCCGGTCTCGCGAAACCGAGTGCAGACATGAACCGCGGCTATATGGGTATCGGTACGGCCCATGCCTATGCCGGCAATTATGCCGCAGCCAAACAGGCCTTCAGCAAGGTGTCGGGAGCCCGTGCACCGCTGGCTGGAATGTGGCAGACCTGGATTGGACAGCAGACGGCGCCAGCAGCTCCGGCACCGGCTCCTGCGCCAGCCGCGCCGGTAGAACCCGCTAGCTAGTCGGCTATCAGATGAAAATTTGAAAAAGGGCGCTCGCGGCGCCCTTTTTTATGCCTGAACCGGCCTGATCAATCCTGGATCGGAACGCCGGGCAAATGTTTGGCCGAGCGGATCGTCAGCGATGTCTTGACGCTGGCGACATTGGGTGCTGCGGTCAGCTGGCTGGTCAGAAAACTCTGGAATTGCTGGAGATCCTTGGCAACCACCTTCAATATGAAATCGATCTCGCCGTTCAGCATATAGCATTCGCGGACTTCCGGAAGCTTCTGCACATGCTCTTCGAACGCCTGCAAATCGGCCTCGGCCTGGCTTTTCAGGCTGACCATCGCGAAGACCGTGATCGTATAGCCCATTTTGGCAGGATCAATTGCGGCATGATAGGAGTTGATCACCCCTTCGTCTTCCAGTGCCCGCATGCGGCGGAGGCACGGCGGGGCCGTCAGACCGACGCTGTTTGCAAGCTCCACATTGGTAATCCGGCCGTCATCCTGCAGCCGTTGCAGGATTTTCAGGTCAATTTCGTCCAGGTTCGTATCAGCCATAGAGATGTAATATCCGTTCGCGAATCATTTGATCGTTATAATATAATAAGCAGTCCAAGCAACGCTTTCTCCCATGTCCCACATTGTGACGCGAAATTTTCATCCCTTCCCGTTGCCGCCCGAAAGGGTTATCACCCAGTTAACAATTGGATAGACCACCTATTTTCGGGATCTGATATTGCGCTTCGATGACCGCCTGACCACCGTGCTCAAGGGGAGCCTGCCGGAAGGCGCTGGCGCCGCTACGCAATGGCGACAAGTGATCGATCTTCTGGCGCAAAAACCGGCAGGACTGGCGAATGAGGATGTGCAGGCGGGCCTGACCCGGCTGCGCGATCTGCACGAACGGGTTTCCGAACAGGATCGCGTCACCGCTGTGCAGTCGCTGAACGGCCGTTTGCGCTCGGCGCCTCTGCTCGTCTATTTGACCGCCGACAGCGACGCGGTCTGCGACGCGGCAATGGCCGCTGCGGACCTGTCACCGGAAATCTGCGCAGACGCATTTCCGCGGCTTTCGCCCCGTGCCCAGCAGATATTGCGTGCGCAGGGCTTTGCTGTTGCAGAAGAGCAGCCGGTCGCGCCAGCCGAAGAGGATGCGCTGCCGCACGAAAATGGTGCAGACACAGATGTCGCGAAGGAATCATCGGCCGAACCGTCAGCCGATGCCGCCGAAAAACTGGCGGAATCGCAGATCAGCGCGCTGGTCGAAAAAATCGCCGACTATCAGAAGAACCGCCCGGCCGAAATGCCGCGCGCGCCGGTCAGCGACAGCGGCAGTAAAGGCTTTTTGCCGAATCGCTCGAGACGATCCGTTTTGAAACCGATGAATCGGGTACGATCAACTGGACCGAAGGACCGCCGATGGGCGCCATCGTCGGGGTGACCATTGCCCAGCCGGCTTTCGATGAAGGGCCGGGGCCCGACGCTTATGGCGCGGCGGCTTTTCGCCAGCGCATGCCGATGGAAAATGCCCGGATGCGGCTTTGCGGTGCGGCAATTGTCACCGGCGACTGGCGGATGAGCGCGATCCCCTGCTTCAGCGAGGAGACCGGTCGTTTCGAGGGCTATCGCGGAATCATGCGGCGACCCAATATGGCCGAGGACGCGGGCCATGGCGGCATTGACGTCGAACGCCGCGAGCAGCTCCAGCAACTGATCCACGAACTGCGCACTCCGCTGAATGCGGTGATCGGGTTCAGCGAGATCATCGAGCAGCAGCTGTTCGGCCCGGCATCCTATGAATATCGTTCGCTGGCCCGCAATATCATGGATGAGGCGCGGCGGCTGCTGGCCGGTTTTGAAGATCTCGATATCGCGGTGAAGGTCGATTCCGGCCAATTGCCCGAATCCAGCGGCACCACCAAGGCCGACTGGCTGTTCGAGCGGATGACGCAGCGTCTGCAGGGACTGACGCAGAGCAAGGTGGTCGAACTCAATATCAGCAAGGCCGAGCCGGTTCGCCCCTTCGCGCTCGATGGCGAATCGGTGGAACGGATATTTGCCCGGTTGCTGTCGGCCGCGATCATTTCCTGCGAGAACGGGGAAACGCTGAAGGGCGAATTGCGGACCCGGATTGGCGTGCAGCCGACCAACCAGTTTACCTTGTCGCGACCGTCGCGGATCAAGGATGTTGCCGAAAGCATTTTGCTCGATCCATCCCAGGGGATTGATGGGGATGCCGGTGAATCCTCGCTGTTGGGCCTGGGATTCTCGCTGCGTCTGGTGCGGAATCTCGCGCAGTCGGCCGGCGGTTCGCTGACCATAAACGCGGATAACATTGCCTTGACCCTTCCGGCAGCGACGACTAGCAAAATCAAAATTCGGGAAACGGAATCAGAATAGACTGTCTGTTTGTGGCTTTGTTTTCGCGAGAATGCGGGCAACAGCGAGGAGATGGACATTTCGGCACAGGGTCATCATCCGATGAAAATCCGGCGACAGGACAGCCATGTCGTCTGGCCCGAAAATTTCGGACGGCGCTTTCTTGTCTCGGTGGATACGGAAGAGGAATTTGACTGGGACGCTCCGTTCCAGCGTGAAGGCCATACGACCGTGTCGGTTCCCGAATTGCAGGCCTTTCAGCAATTTTCCGAATCCCTGGGTTTCAAGCCGGTCTATTTTATCGACTATGCGATCGTTCAGGACGACCGGGCAGTGGCGTTTCTCCGGAGCGTAGCGGAAAAGAAAAGCGCGGAAATAGGCGTGCATCTGCATCCCTGGATCAATCCGCCCTTTGAAGAACAAGTGAACGTTCACAACAGCTTTGCCGGCAATCTGCCGAAGGAGCTGGAGGAGCAGAAGCTGGTCACCTTGCGCGACGCGATCCGCGACAGAATCGGCATCACACCGGTAATTTTTCGCGCCGGACGCTATGGTATCGGGCCGCACACGACCGGGTTGCTGGTCAAGCACGGCTTTGTCCTGGACAGCAGTATCCGGCCGCGATTCGATTATAGCGGGCAGGGCGGTCCGGATTTTCTGGCGGTCGGGCCGGAGCCTTTCTGGTGGGCCGAGGGCGACGACAAGCTTCTCGAAGTGCCGCTCACCACCGTCTATTCCGGGCTGTTGCGCAAGCAGGCGGGCGTGGTTGCGGGGTTCATGGAGAAATATCCGCTGGTCAATGCCGTCTGCTCCCGCAGCAAGATGCTGGAACGCATCCCCCTGACGCCCGAGGGCATTTCCGCCCGCGAGACCAAAGAAGCCATAGACGTTGCGCTGGACGATGATTTGCGGCTGCTGGTGTTCTCTTTCCACTCTCCCTCGTTGTCGCCCGGCCATACGCCTTATGTGCGGACACAGGAGGACCTGGACGGTTTCTACGGCTGGTGGCGGGAGGTGATCGCCCATCTCGAGACGAGAGGGGTGAAACCCGTCGATACCGGCGAACTGGTGAAAGCCGCTTCCGGCGAATAGGGTCGCCTGACCGCCAATCGCACGAATTGCGATGATCGGTCTTGCCAAATCATCACAGCATCCGCTATCGCACCATCCCATTGAGATCTGCCTGGAAAAGCTGCTCATACGGGCCTGTAGCTCAGTTGGTTAGAGCTGGCCGCTCATAACGGCTAGGTCGGGGGTTCGAGTCCCTCCGGGCCCACCATATTTTTTCCAAAGCCGTGAATCGTTCTGCTTCAGAGCAACGGCAAAAAGAAGCGTAAAAACCCTTTGCTTTTCGTAAAAGCACCGCCTAGGGGAAGCGCGCGTCGGGGAGTGGCGCAGCCTGGTAGCGCACCTGTTTTGGGTACAGGGGGTCGCAGGTTCAAATCCTGTCTCCCCGACCATTTTATATTTTGGCAATCCCCGCCGGCGGCTTGTATGACCCAAACATCTTGCTCGCCGGCGTTGCCGTCTCCCCTTATAAACATCTCATGAAACTGTGTCGTCGTTTGGCGGGTGGGTGGCGCTTTGACAGCGGCTCTATCCCCGATTGTGAACTGGTGTCAGTCGTTATTAATATTGATAATCATTCGCATTGACTTCTTGCCTCGGCCACCTAGTAGTTGCGAACGATTCGCATAAGGGGGCATCATGAAGAACTTTGTATCGCGCCGCGCTTTGACAGCGCTGTATCTTGCCGGTGGCAGCGCCTTGGCTTTATCCAGCCCGGCGCTGGCGGAAGAGCAGGCTTCCAATGATGAAGCACTAATCACCGTCACAGGCGAACGGATCGAACGTTCGCTTCTCGATACGGCTTCCAGTGTTGCGGTTTTCGATTCCGCGCGTCTTGCCGAGCAGGCGGGCTCCGACCGGATAGAGCAGATTCTTGACATTGTGGCCAATGTGCAGCGCGGATCTGGCGATCTCGGGGTTACCATTCGCGGTCAGGACACGACAGGCGTGTTGATCGGTGCCAATGCGTTTCTGGGTGGCACACGCCCCCGCGCGACGCTGCGGCTCGATGGTCGTGCGCTGAACTATAATGAATTTATCTATGGTCTTGGATCGATCTGGGACGTCGAGCGGATCGAAGTTTTCCGCGGGCCACAGACCACCACCCAGGGCCGTAACGCGATCGCCGGTGCGATTTTGTCGAAACCAAGGATCCGACCTTCGAATTTGAGGGCGCTGCCCGCGCGATCGTCGGTAATTATGATACGGTCCAGACATCTCTGGCGCTCTCCGGCCCACTGGTCGAGGATCAGCTGGCCGCCCGGATATCGATCGACCGGCGCGAACATGATAGCTGGATGAACTATGCTGATCCCGATATTTTGTCGGTGCGGATCGCGAAGATGATGATTTTATCAATGTCCGTGCGAAATTGCTGTTCACGCCGACGGCTGTTCCGGATCTGGAATTGTTGCTCACCTACGCGCATCTCAATGCCAATAACCCGCAGAGCGAAACCGCTGACGACCCGATCGAGGATCGTTTCCAGGCTGTGCAAAACGGGGCGCATTGGGAAACCAAGGTGAATTCTCTGGTGCTTGAAGCGAACTATTCTTTCTCCGATGCATGGCAGGCGAGTGTCACCGGCACTTATGCCGACTCGACAAGCGAGCGTTTCTCGCGCCCGGGCGCCGGTAGCTCGTTCGTCGAGGCGGATGAATATTCGATCGAGGGGCTGCTGCGCTTTGCGCCAACGGACGGAAAGCTGAGCGGGTTGTTCGGCATCTCCTATTTTGCGGCCGATCAGGATGAAATCAGCGATCTTTCGGCTTTTCTCGGTTTTGGCGATTTTGTCGACAGCCAACGCAGCTTCGGTATCTTCGGTGAAGCTACGCTCGACCTGACACCAGCCTTGCATCTGACTGTAGGTGCCCGTTGGCAGCAGGACAATCAGGACAGGGAGGGCGCGCTGGGGCCGGTATCTCTCGATTATGATCAAACGTTCGATGCGTTTCTGCCCAAGGCGGAACTTGCTTATGACATTAACGAGGATGTTGTCATCGGCGTGACCGCACGAAAAGGCTTTAACCCGGGCGGCACCACGATTTCATTCGTAACCGGCGACATTGATGAATTCGGCGCAGAGACTCTATGGTCTTATGAGCTGTTCTCGCGGGCCAGCTTGGCCGACGGCGATCTGCTGTTGACCGGCAACCTCTTCTACACCGATTTTACCAATGCCCAGCGGCCGCTGATTTCAACCGCAGCCGCAGCCAATGGTACAATCGTGGAATATACCGAATTTGCCAACGCACCATCGGCGGAGAGCTATGGACTGGAATTGGAAGCGGTCTGGAAAGCTAGCCCGGCGGTTCAGTTCCGCGCGTCCATGGGCTTGCAGGAATCCAAGATTACGGAAACATTGCTTCCGGCCGATCCGATGCTGGGCAAGGAATTTCAGCGGGCGCCGCGGTTTAATGTGGCGCTGGGTGTGCACCTCAATCCGATCAAGCCGTTGACGCTGGATCTGGGGCTGCGTCACAATTCGAGCTATTATAGCGATGACGCGAACAATCCGGCCTTCGAGAATGACGGCGTAACATTGATTGATGCCAAGGCGCCTATGATTTTGGATCGGTCAGCACCTTTGTCTATCTGCGCAACGCCACCAATGAACATTATAAGGTCTGGCAGTTCCGGGCCGGCAATGCCTCGCTCGGCGATCCGCGTGAATATGGCATCGGTCTGGAAATGACCTTCTGATGAGCGCGCGTCGATTTTTCCGCCTGACACATGGCTGGATCGGCGCTGTTCTGGCGCTGTTCCTCGTACTCGTAGCGGGTTCCGGCGTCAGTCTGGCGTTTATGAGCGAGATGTTTATCGCCCAATATGGTGATGTTTTGGAGGCAGAAGCGCCTGCCACCGGCTCCGCCTATATCGAAATTGACGAGATGCTTGCCGCAGCGCAGGACTATCAGGGAGAATCGTTCATGGTCGGCGGGGTGCTGATGCCCCATAGCCGGATTCCTACAGTGTCGACCACGTTGGTCTTTGGTATCGAAGAGGGCGGTGATCCGCTCAATCCGTTGATGGTTAGCGTGGATCCCTGGACAGGCGAGGGCAAGGGCTCTTTCTTGCTGGGCGATGCGTTTAGCCACGACATGATCGATTTTCATTTTGAATTGTTGATGGGCGATTGGGGCGTGGTTTTTGTCTCGATATTGGGCCTCTCCCTCGTCGGCTTCACGATCACCGGGATATGGCTCTGGTGGCCGAAAAAGGGTTCGGCGCTGAAAAAGATGCGCAAACCGGTTTTGCGCGGCCGATGGCGCGACAAGCTGTTTCAGCTGCATGGCTGGCTGGCCGTCTGGACAGCAGTGCTTGTGGTATTTTTCGCTTTGACCGGCACAGCCACGTCCAAACCGGAATGGTTCGGTCCGCTTTTGTCCAATCCGATGGAAGCCGGCCCGACCGGCGGCCAATGGGCGGAACAATGCGAGGGCAGCGTTAGCCTGGGGCGTGCGGTGCATCAGGCGCAGCAGCGTTTTCCGGGAACTGAGGCCACGACCCTGTCTGCTTTTCCAGGCACCCCCTATATGATCTATCTGCGTGCTGATGGCGACATCAACCGGCTGATGGGCGATACGATCGTCTGGGTGCATCCGTCATGCGAAGGGATGATGGCGACGAAGCAGATTTTTGCAGAATCGGCGGGCGAAGGCATTGGCGGATCGATGTTGTCGATCCATGGTGGCTATATTTTCGGGCCCGTTGTCGGTCCGATATTGGTTGTCCTGACCGGACTGGCGCTGATCTTTTTCAGCATCAGCGGCGTCTTTGTATTCTTCACGCGAACCCTGCGTCGCAAAGCAGCCGACGCTGCACCGGAGATTGGCGGACATTCATCCTCGCGCTAATGGCGAAAGAGGCTGGGAAGAAGGCTAGCTGCCGTTCGACACCATTTTTCGCCAGAGCCTGAAGCCCTTGTAGACCAGGATCAGGCACAGGATCAGCATCACTGCGGCGATGACCAGCGCAGCGACCGGATTGGCGAAGGCGAGGAAGAGCAGTCCGCCCGTTGCGATGTCCTCGCCGGTTGAGACCACCGCGTTGCTGACCGGTTCCGGACTGGTGTTGACGAGGGCGCGGGCGCGGATTTCGCACTGTGGCTCATCAGGGCAGCGCCGCCGCCCAGCAGAAACACCACAACCTGCCAAACCGGATCGCCAGCATCGACAACGGCCAGCGCGAGCAGGGCGCCGCCCAGTGGCCGGATTGCGGTGTGAATGGTGTCCCAGATCGAATCGAGCCAGAGAATCTTGTCGGCGAAAAATTCGGCCACAGCGCCGAGCGCGCTGATTGCCAGAACCCAGGGGTTGGCGAGGGCGTCGAGCATCTGCAGGTTTTCCGGCAGGCTGATCCATTGCAGGCGCATCGCGAGGCCGGTCACGAACACTGTCAGGTACAGCCGCCAGCCCGATATCAGGCTGACGCTACCGGCCAATCCCAATAGCTCGACTATTCCCATTTGCCGATTTTGCCACGTCGGCCGGCTTTTGGCAAATCGGTTCGTGGCGGTCCGGCAAAAATCAAAAGACTTGGCAAAGCAGTCGCTTGCTGTTCATATGAACGGATGAACAAACCAAAGACCGACACTCAGGCACCCGCCATGGATGCCATTACCGGCAAACCCATGCCGAAGCCCATTCCCGCCTCGACGCTGGTTATCTTCCGCGATCAGCCGGGGCAAAAGGCTCCCGACCTGTTGATGGTCGAACGTTCGGCGAAGATGGTCTTTGCTGCCGGCGCCGCGGTCTTCCCCGGCGGCCGGATCGACGATGCGGATTTTGAATTTGCCAAAGCGCTCGGCCACACGGATTTTGATGAATATGGCGCCCGCATCGCGGCGGTCCGGGAATCGATCGAGGAGACCGGCATCGCGGTTGCGGTCGAGGGGAATCTCGATCCCAAGCGCGTTCTGGAAGCCCGCGACGCACTGCATGCGGGCACCGTACTGGCCGATATCTGCAACCAGTTCGACTGGCAGCTGGAGCTGGAAAAGCTGATACCTTTCTCGCGCTGGTGCCCGCCCTTTGCCGAAAAGCGCGTGTTCGACACAAGATTCTACATGATCTCGCATGACGATCACCAGGCGGAGGCCACGGTTGACGAAACCGAAAATTACAATCTGTTCTGGAGCAATGCCCAGTCCGTACTCGACCGCGCCGAAGCGGGCGAGGTCAAGATCATCTTCCCGACCAAGCGCAATCTGGAACGGCTCGCCCAGTTCGGCTCGTTCGACGAGGCGGTCGCCCATGTGAAGGAGCACCCGTCGGTGATGGTCTCTCCCAATATCGAAAACGGGGCGAGGAAGTCCATCTGTGCATCCCGGAAGGCATTGGCTATCCGGTCACTTCGGAGCCGATGGACGCCGTCCAGCGCGGTTTCAAGAAATAGCAGGAACGGGGTACGTCAGAGGCGTACCAGCCCAAGATGCAATCCTTTCAGTATTGCAGCAATCCTGTGGTTCACGTTCAGCTTGTCGAAAACGCGGCGCACATAGGTGTCGACAGAGCTGCCCGAGATATCGAGAATTGTCGCTATATCGGAATTGGATTTGCCGCGAGCAATCCACAACAGAACCTCGTGTTCCCGGTTTGAAAGGCTGGGAATACGATCCTCGCCGCCGTCGGCCAGATGGACCATCTCATTGTGAAAAATATCCGTTTTCACGGTTACGTCCGAAGCAATTGTGCATCGCCGGCGGTTATTTCGCGACCGAATGAATAGGTCACATAGGCTTCGCGGCCCTTCGGGCCGTAAAAGGGGGCGGCCCAGCCGTGGATCAGCCCATTGTCCTTCATCGATGCGACAAATGCGGACTGTTGTGGCGTAAGATCCTGCTCTTCAATCGCCTGCTGCCACGTCATCGCCTTTCCCGTGCGTATGACATAGTCGGCGATTGGGTCATGCTTCCGGAAGTCATAGTCGTCATCATATAGGGACACCCATGTGTCAGGAAAGCCGAAGTGGAAGAGCTGGGCGCCCTTGTCCAGTTGCGAATGATAAGCAGGGACCAGGCGATAGCTTGCGCTGGTGACGCCCATCGAGCGAGCAAATTTTCTTGCCCCAAGCAAAAGGGAGATCAGCGCCCTGGCGTCTTCATATGAACTTGATGATAAGGCCAAAAACCGAACTCCCAAGCCGATCATCGAGCGAAAATTTCAGGGCTGGAGCTCAATATATAAAAACAACTCCGCTTGCGTGTCAATCAAGGGCCAAATCGCGCCTTCCATCCAGCGCAATAATATCCTGAAAGATCGATAATATAATGTGGTAGCGGGAATTGGTAATCCTGTTCATCTTCCCCTGGAAATCCCCATGATTTTGCATGGCCACATTTCATCTCCATCCGGCGCAATAGTGAAATACGGAGTAAATTCCCGGCCCGAAAAACATCCGCGATATGTCGCAATATGGGGAAAAAATGGTGCGCCCGGCAGGACTCGAACCTGCTGCCTCAAGATTAGAAGTCTCGCGCTCTATCCAGATGAGCTACGGGCGCCATTTGCAAAAACCGCAGATTTTTGCGGCTTTGCCGCCTAGTTTCATTTTCCGGACTTGTCAACAACGAAGGTTTTTCCACCGGCGGGCGGAGTGGAGCGCCTGTATGCGCGACTGGCGTCGTTCAAGCCGATCCGTTCCAAGCCGAGAGGCGCTCGCAAAATGCGCAGATAACGAGCGGGCGAACTGGTCGTCCCGAGCCGGGTGCATGTTCACATGATCGCGGAGCGATTAAACGGACGGCCCGGAATCCAGAAGCGCAAACAGCATGAACCCGGTATCTTTCAGCGTGGCATCTACATCCATGTCCGGATTGTCGATCAGCATTTCCAGAACGGCATATCCCGTTTCGACGATGATCTGATAGCGTCGTTCGATTTCCTGAATATCGGTGCGCGGTTTGTCGCTCGCGCGTAAATCGACAAATCGTTTGACCATTTCGCTGTGGGAAGAACGGCGAACATCGGCGAGTTGCGGCGTCGCGTGCAGCGCGCGCATGATCCACGGCCCGCCTTTCTGGGCCATGGTCACATCATATTGTCCGCGCAGCTGATCGGCAATATTGCGGGCTGTTGGCAAGGTTCCGACCCCGTCGAGCGTGTCATAGAGCGCATCATTCTGAACCCGCATCAGACGTTCGCCCAGCGCTTTTAAAATGGCATATTTGTTCGGAAAATAGCGATAAAGCGCGGGCGGGGTCAGGCCGGCGCGCTTGCAGATGAGGTTGGTGTTCAGCTTGTCAAAACCCAGTTCCTCCAACAGCTCTGCCGAGGCTTCCAATATCCGGTCAATCGTGTCTTCGCCCCGCTGTTGTCGCGGACGCCGACGCGGTTCAACCGCCTTGCCTGATGTGTTCGTGCTCGTCGTCATGCCGGCTCTCTTGACAGTGTGAATATCAAACGATAGCAATAACTATCTTTCTGACAAAGGCAAGAAATTGGATATGAAAAACTGGTTGCAGCGTCGATGGTTTTGCTCGCGGCATGTGGGGAAGGCGGGGGCGACCGGGATGGCGGAACCGGCGGTTCGATGGCTGCCGGGATTATGCCAACAGATGCCGACATCCAGCTTGCCGCCGACCTGACGCCCGATGATACGGAGCTCGCGGCCAAATATGACCGGAGTTGCCGAACCTGTCACTCGACCGTCGACGCGGCAGCGCCATTAACCGGGCATAAGGCCGCATGGGCCGTTCGGTATGACGCCAGGGGCACGGCTGACTTGCTGGCCAGCACCAAGACCGGTCTCAACGCCATGCCGCCGATGGGATTGTGCAGTGATTGTTCGGATGAAGAACTGGGGCAATTGATCGCCTTCATGGCCGGAAGGACAAGCTGATGGCTCTTTCGCGCAGGAAATTATTATTGGGCGGTGCCGCTGTAGCCATTGCTATTCCGGTGGGGAGCCAGGCCTGGTGGTCTTCTAAGAATTTTGTCCGCGACGGCTTTGATCCCGATCTGCCCAAAGCCCCGACCGGTGAACGCTCTTGGATGAACTGGTCCGGCATCGAAAAGGCAACGCCAAAGATATTGGCGGCCCCCACGAGCGACGAAGAAGTTGCGGCGCTGGTCAAAAACAGCCCTACACCCATTCGTCCGGCGGGAAGCGGTCACAGCTTTTCGGCTCTATGTCCGTCCGAAGGGACAATGGTGGACATAGGTGCGTTTTCAGGGATTCTCGCGCATGATCCTGCCACAAATATCGCGACGCTGGGAGCTGGGACCAAGTTGCAACAGGCCGCGCGCCTGCTCCATGAGCAAGGCCTCGCTTTTGCCAATTTACCGGATATCGATGTGCAGACGCTCGCGGGCGGTTTCAGCACTGCGACCCACGGGACCGGGCGCAACCTGACGGCTATACATGACTATGCGCGGGGCTTTGAACTGGTCACCCCGTCGGGTGAAATCGTGCAAGCAAGCGCCGAACAAAATGCAGACCTGTTCCAGGCGGGCAAGGTATCACTCGGTTCGCTGGGAATCATTACTCGCTATGATCTGCAAGTCGAGCCGGCCTTTAATCTGCATCGCCGCGTGAAACTGGTTAAAACGGAAGATATCCTCGACCAATATATGGGGCTCTCGGAGCAGCACCGGAATTT